>CAYZDM010000068.1:0-9531 GCA_964476875.1 uncultured Sandaracinaceae bacterium
GGCGTTGGCCAGCTCACGAAACTCGGTTTCGGACGTCCAGTGGGACTTGATCGTCGAAGGCGGCAACCTGGGGCCCGAGCTCGAGCCCTCGTTGCATGTCGGATACGCGCTCGGGCATGCGAGGACCGCTACTGATGAAGGCGGACAGTGGCGGTTGACCGGTTGGGAGAGCAGCGGATCCCCCAAAGTGGGCGCAGATCCGCCCGCGTGCACCGACGGCACCTGTACCGACAATCGGAGCGTGCGGGAGCCCCATTTGCTTGCCGAGCTCAACGAAGAACAGGAGCTTCGCGACCTGGTCTTGTCGTTTGCAAGGGAGGTCGTCACTGACCCGCTCGAGCGGGATCTATTTGGGATTCAGGTCGTGCGACCGATCGGTGGCCCAACCACCGGGCTCACCCTGCCAAGCGCGCCGACCCTCTCGCCGGATGACATTCCGGAATGCGTCAGCTTGCGGGATCCCGCGTTAATTCCGGTCGATCCGGACTCGCTACAAGGATACTGGCTGCTCTTCACCTGTGTTCAAAGCGGGGGCGCGACACGGGAGATTCACGCCGTGCGGATCTCCCGGGCACTCGAAGTCGTGCAAGAAGGCGGCGGACCGATGCGTCGCCTCGTCCTCGCGGCGGACGAGCTCGGCCCCTTTGCATCCGAAGGGATTCGCTCTCCGGAACCGGTCGTGTCGTTTGAAGAAAATGGCATGCGACTGCGGATTTGGTTCCTGGCGCAGAGCACGCCGGGCGATTGGTCAGTGGCGCTGGCCGAAGCCCGAACCCACGACACGTCGATGCTCGAGTTTGACCTTCCGGAGCCCGTGCCCTTCCCGGTCAACCCGGTGCTGGGGAATGCGTCGACCCTCGTCCGAAGCGGGTGCCTTGGGGCGCCTTGCAGCATCACTGGAATCGCCGTGACCCCCCGGGCCGACGATCCGGACCGCCTCCGCTTCCTCTTGGCACGGCGCTTGTATCTACCAGGAGCTGCGCCGACCGATCAGTTAATCCCTTTGGAGCAAACTTGGAGAAAGCCGTGACCCGAAATCCACGAATCCAGCACTGGAGGTGGCTCTCTATGGCCGCCTTGCTGGCTGCGCTTTCGGCGGGCTGCGGCGAGTCGAACTCCAGCGGCGCTTCGGGCGACTTCATGGCCACCGGCGGCGCGGGCGGCGGCGCCGGTGAAGACGTGACGGGCGGCACTGGCGGAACGGGCGGAACGGCCGCCCCGAATCTCGACGGGGGCATCAGCGGACTGGAAGACAACCCAGTCGAGCAGCTCCTTGCCGACCCGCAACGAAACCCATTCGATTTTCTCGCCACCGACGCGCAGGACACCCAGGGCTACGCGCAGGCGGCGGCCCTTTGCTATGCAGCCTCCGACTCGTGCGGAGGAGCCGGCTGCAATGCCTTTGCGACCTGCTGTGTGGACTCCGGTAGCTGTTGCAAACCGAACACCGACAATCCTCCCCTCCCCGAGCTGATCGATTTCGCCAAATGCCAGGGTCAGACACTCGAGGGCTGTGCGGAGGGCGACGGATTCGACGCCGACACGTTCGGCCCACTGCAACCTTCGCTCACCGCGCGTGGCCTGGTCCCGAACGGCACGGTGAGCGCGGATGGCGGCGGCATCGTAGGCGAGCCCGTGAATCTGGCTTCGGAGCTTGTCCGGCTCCAGGTGCAGTTCTCCATGCCAGTGGGCTGCAACGGCAGCTGCCTCGAAAGCGCCGGTGTCGCATTCACCGCCAGCCAACCGGATCTCTTCGTCGATGCAGACGTGGGTTTGCTTCTCAGCGGCTCGCGCGAAGTGGTCAGCCTCTTGGTCGGCGGCTCGGTCGTCGACAGCTTCGATGCGGGCAGCGACAGCACGGTTTGGTCGCTCTCGTTGTCTCCCAGCGGCCGGGTCGAGCTCGAACGCGACGGTAGCTTCCAAGGATCCTATGCCTTCGATGCACCCTCGCTCACCAGCGCGCGGCTCGTGTTCTTCGGCCGCAATCTGCTGCCCGAAGCGAGCAGCGCGACGATCACCAGCGTCGCACTCGAAGCGCAGTTCTGCGACAACCCGCGCGCCTGGGCCGACCGCGTCCCGATGAACGTCTTCGTTCAAGGGAACGCGAGCCCGACACATGCCAGTGCCCGGGATGCTTCAATCGAGCGCCACGCGGGGCTCACCAAGGTGGCGTTCGAAGTCGATGGCGAGATCTTCGTCGCCGACCGCGAAGTCGCGAACACGCTCAACCTCCCCGACAACAATCCCGCCCTCCTGCCGACCGAGCCATACGAGGCGATGGGGCTCGGCGACCCGGAGCTGGTGTCGGGCGGCGAATTCCTTCTCCTGTTTTACACGGCGCGTGACGCCAACGGCATGGGAAGCATCGCGGGGGCGGTTTCAGCCGCGGCACCGGAGTTCGTCAAGGGCACCGCACCGATCCTCGTGCCGAACGGCGACGTCGTCTCATTCGAGGCACCGAGCGTCACCTTCCGGGATGGCCTCTGGCTCATGGTCGTCCGCGCCACGCTGTCGACCGGAGCAACCGAGCTTCAAGCCTTTTACACGAGCGACGTCGACGGGGGCTGGGCACGCATCGTCAACGGTGGCCTCGAGGAGCTAACGCGCGTCGAGGATCCCACGTCGGAAGTCACCGACCCGAGCCTGCTCGTCCACAACAGCGCGTACCACCTCTACTACGGACGACGCAGCGGCACGCGTTGGTCTGTGGAGCTGGCAGTTTCCGACGAGATGCTTCTTTGGCGCGACCTCGGCGAAGCGATGGGCGGCAGCGGTGACGGCTTCGACAGCCTCGGCGCACGGAGCCCCGATGCCATGTCGCGAGGCGACCAGATCGACCTGGTTTACGGGGGTCAGGACGGTGTCTCCTTCCAGCTTGGGGCGGCCTCTCGCGCTGCCCCGGCGGACACGGCGCCGAGCATCTTTTGACACGACGCCGCTAGGCGCCGATGTTGAGGTGATGGTCTCTTCCGAGACGGAGCCCCCTCCCGCGCACCCGAGCCCCAAGGCCCGCAAGCGCACCGGCGCGCTCATCGCGACGTTCGTGGGGCTTCAGTTCTTGATTCCATTGACGTACCTGACCCGGCAGGACCCGGGGGACGAACGCTTCACCTGGCGGAGCCTCAACCCCCCCGCTGCGCCATCGTGTGAGACGGTCGCATCGCTCGAGCGCTCCGACGGACAACGGGAAGCAATCTCGCTACAGAAACTGATCCACCAGGATTGGCTGGACTACGTCGGCCAGGGCAGGCGCGCCGTCGTCGACGCGTTCCTCAGAAAGCAGTGTGAAGCAGAAGATGTTCTGCAGGTCGAGCTGGTCAATCACTGTGACGACGAGCGCGGGGTTCGCGAGTACCAACTTCGCTGCGGCGCAGAGCGTGCGCACGAAACCGTGAGGACGGCCACCCGATGAAGCCGCTCGAGAAGTACTGGTTCGGAGACGTGGCGCTAGCGCGGCCCTACCTGCTGCTGCGTTTCGTTCTCGGCCTGCTGGCGTTCGACACCTGGCTCAACATGATGCCGCAAGGCGCCAGGTACGGCGTCGGTGCGTTCAACGTGGCTCATTTTGCGTGGTTCGACACGTTCGTCCCAAGCTCCGCGTTCTACCTCGGGGTGTTGGCGTTCACCGGAGTGCTGGCGCTGAGCCAAGCCCTCTATCGTCCTCACCGAATCGCTATCGTGCTCATCGCCGCCGGCTACACGCTTGGATGGTCCTGCAGCCTTCTCGATTCGGTCCCCTACCACTATCTACTCTCGCTCTACCTCGTGTGCTTCGTGTTCTTCCCGATGCTGAGCGCGCGATCGGCGTTCTCGCGATCGGAGCGCGCGCCGCGGGGAAGCGTCGCGGCGTATGTACTGTTCTGCGTGACCACTGCCATCGTGTACTTCTACGTGGCGGCCTGGTCCGCTGCCAAAGGGGAGTCGTATTGGCTCCCGATGGTCTGCTGCCTCGCCTATCTGGTCGCGAGCATGCAGGATCGCGCCGAACTGCCGGCACTTCGGATGGCCGCGCCCGCCCTCGTAGCGGCGCCTATCGCGTTTCACCTCTTGGCGCCTCAGCAAGGCTGGCTGCCGGTCTACATGATCGGAATCGCCCTGCTCGTCTTCACGCCGACCCGATGGATCCACTCGGTCGGCCGGGCGCTCACACGCCCTGCACGAAGCCTGTTCGAAGAGCGGTCTGACGAAGGCGGTGTCGACGAGCGCGCGTCCCAGGTGTTCTACCTTTCGCTCCTCGGCCTCGCCGTCGCGCCGATGGTCAGCATGTTCGTCGACATGCCGGGTGTAAAGACCGGCTGCACGCTGACCGCAATCGCAATGCTATTCGTGATGGGCCGTCAGCTCTACTTCACACCGCGATGGCGTCCCCTTTGGCGCGTGGCCAGCCTCTTCGGCGGCTGCCTGGCGCTCTGGCTCACGGTGACCGCGAGCAGCGCCCGCTTCGACTACTACCAACAAGGCGCGCTCGATGCGGCTCTTCGCGGTGACCACGACGCCGCCATGATTCTGCGTGAAAAGGCAGAGCGCTACGCCCGATAGGCCGATTCCCACCCGTTCCGATCAAGAACGGGTCATTCGCGACGGTGGCTGCTAGTCTCCGCCAGCATGATGACGGGTGACGGCTGGATCACGATCGCGGTGGTCGTGGGAATGGTGGTCGTCATGGCGGCCAACTTGGCTGGGCCCGACATGGTCTTGATCGCGGCGGTCACGATCCTACTCCTGACGGGGATCATCGAGCCTGCCGAAGCCTTCACCGGCTTCTCCAACCCCGCGGTCGTCACCATCGGGGCGCTCTTCGTCGTCGCCGCGGGTGTGAAAGAGACCGGCGGCTTGGATCTCGCCGCACGCGTCGTGCTCGGTCGGCCTCGGTCCCTGGCAGGCGGTCAGCTTCGCATGATGTTCCCGGTGGCAGCGCTATCCGCGTTCCTGAACAACACGCCGGTCGTCGCGATGTTCGTGCCGCTCGTCACCGGCTGGGCTCGACGCTGCCACTTCAGCGTATCGCTGATGCTCCTGCCGCTGTCATACGCGTCGATCCTCGGCGGCACCTGCACCCTGATCGGAACGAGCACCAACCTCGTCGTGGCGGGTTTGGCCGAAGAGTGGGACCCAACGATCGAGTTCGGCATCTTCGATATCGCCCAGCTCGGCATCCCCGCCCTCGGCATTGGGATGCTCTTCATCGTCATCACTTCGCAATGGCTGCTCAAGGATCGGCAGGGCGCCCTACAGGAGTTCGGCAAGGCACGCGAGTACACGATCGCGATGCGTGTGGAGAAGGGCTCGCCCGTCATCGGAGACAGCATCGAAGACGCCGGACTGCGATCTCTGCGAGGCGTCTACCTTTACGAGATCGAGCGCGCGGGTCGCGTGCTTGCCGCTGTGCCGCCGTCGACGGTGCTCCGCGAAGGCGACCGGCTTCACTTCACCGGGGTCGTCGATTCCGTGGTCGACCTGCGCAAGCAGCGAATCGTTCCCGACACCGACCAAGTGGACAAGATCACTGCCCGGCGCGATCGAATGCTCGTTGAGGCCGTAGTTGGAGCCCATTCGTCGTTGATCGGGCAGACCATTCGTTTGAGCCGTTTTCGGACGATCTACGACGCTGCCATCCTCGCGGTTCATCGACAGGGCGTTCGAGTGACGGAAACCAAAGTGGGCGATATCCGGCTCCAGGCCGGCGACGTGCTCTTGATCGAGTCACACCCAGGTTTCGCCCAGTCGCGCCAAAAGGACCCCAACTTTGCGCTCATCGCCGAAGTAGAGGACAGCGCCCCACCGCGGCACGACCGAGCTTGGTTGGCCGCGGTGATTCTGTTCTTGATGGTGCTCGTCAACACCACGGGCAGCATGGACCTCATGGTCGCCTCGTTGACGGCGGCAGCGTTGATGCTGCTGACGCGCTGCCTAACCGGCGAGCAAGCTCGTCGTTCGTTGGACTGGACCGTGCTCATTGCGATCGCCGCGGCATTCGGAATTGCGATCGCGATGCAGAAGAGCGGCGCCGCGGAGGTCCTAGCCGCTCGGATCATCGATCTCGCTTCGCCGTTCGGAAGCGTGGGCGTGCTCGTCGCCCTCTACACGATAACTTCGGTGCTGGCCGGGCTCGTCACGACCAAGGCGTCTGCGGCCCTGATGTTCCCCATCGCGGCGACCGCCGCGGCATCGCAGGGGATCGGCCTGCTTCCGATCAGCTACATGACGATGATCGCCGCGTCGACGGCGTTCTCCACACCCATCGGCTTCCAAACCAACCTGATGGTGTACGGCCCCGGCGGCTACAAATACACCGACTTCTTGCGCTTGGGCTTGCCTCTCCAAGTCCTGGTAGGGATCAGCACCGTCACGATCATCAGCCTCTTCTGGCTCTGAGGCCCATGCCGCGATTCCCCAACGTCTCCAAGCACGCGCATTCGGTCTCACACCGCGTGTACAGCAACCTCGAGCAGCGTGCGCTGACGAACAACGCGGAAATCTATCGGTTGCATGTCGGCGATACGTACCGCGATCCGGTCGCCGCTGCTCGCGCGGAGCACCAGCTCGCCGCCAACCACCCAGGGCTCCACAAGTACGCGCCGGTCCACGGTGAGCCAAGCTTGATCGACGCGTTCATCGCCTACGTCGAACGTCGTCACGGGGAGAAGCTCAACGAGCAACTCGTCCAAGTCATGTCGGGGGCGACTGCCGGGCTTAGCGTCGTCTGTCAGGTGTTGCTCGAACCTGGTGATGAGGTCCTGCTCCCATCCCCGTTCTGGCCGCTCAGCCGGGGCGTCATCGCGACCAAGGGCGCGGTGCCCGTCCAAGTGCCGTTCTACACGCGACTCGACGAGCCCGGCTTCGATGTGGAGGCCGTCCTCGAGGACGCAATCACCGAACGCACTGTCGCGCTCTACGTCAACACACCCAACAACCCCACCGGCCAAGTACTCTCCGACGCGACGGTCGACGCCATGTTGCGGGTCGCCAAGCGTCACGGCCTCTGGCTTCTTTGCGACGAGGCTTACGAAGAGATCTACTTCGACCGAGAACCTCCCGGCGCCCTGTGGAAGCGCGGAGACATCCGGGAGCAGGCGATAGCGTTTCACACCCTTTCCAAGACCTACGGCTACGCAGGCGCGCGGGTGGGCTTCACCCACGGTCCGGAGCGCATCATGAGCGCGATTCGCGGCATGCAGACCTTCCACACCTATTGCGCAGCGCGGCCCATGCAGTTCGGGGCAGTCGAGGCGCTGCGCCAGGGGGAGGCGTGGATAGAGAAGAGCCGCGTCGTCTACCGAGATGCGGGATACCACGCGGCAGATGCGCTCGGCGTGACCCGGCCCGCGGGGGGCACCTTTCTATTCTTCGATGTCAGCAAACGACTCGGCGACGGCGACACCGACTGCACGAGCTTCCTCGAACGGTGCGCCGACGAAGGCGTGCTGCTCACGCCGGGCCGCTCTTGCGGCGACGACTACGCGAAGTGGGTGCGGCTCTGCTTCACTTCGGTGCCGCCGGATCAACTGGCCGCTGCTCTCGAGAAGCTGGTCCCTCTTTTTCGAACATGACGCGCTGAAACCAAGCGTCGATCGAGGTCGAGCCCGGCCCCGTGAAGGTCAGAGACGCGTAGACTGCCGCATAGAGCAGTGCGAGCTCCCGGCTCGCGAGCGGGTCGTCAAAGTGATGGACGAACGCCGCCACCATCATCGCGACGAACAGGGTCGCGGACGCGAAGCGACCGAACAGACCGAGCAGCAGTAGGATCGAACACCCAACCTCTGCAAACACGATCAGCATGACGCTCATCTCGGTGCCGACATTGAGAGGGTCTGGAAAGCCCTGAACGAGCGTCTCGTAGTCCAGTGCCTTGGGAATCCCGTGGCTCAGCATCAGTAAAGACACCGAAACCCGCAGCAAGAACACCCCGTTTTCCGCCAGCGTTCGTCGCATGCGAAGCGTTATATTACATTGAACCCGTGGGGCCATGTCCAAGATGCATTTCGATGCCGCTGTCGGAATTCGAAGCGAGTCCGGGGGTCACCGTCGAGCTGTGCGCGCAGTGCCGGGGGCTGTTCCTGGACCGTCACGAGATTCGTCAGCTCGTTGGCGGTGGGTCGCTCGCCAAGGCCACCGAGATCGTGCCGGTGTCGCTCGGGGACGAGATCGGCATGCGGTGCCCCAAGTGCGTCGACCCAGCGATGCAGCCGCTTCGCGTCAAAGGCGCCGACGACGCCGGCTCATGGCAGTGCCGCTCGTGTGGAGGACTGTGGCTCGGCGACGGGGCCTTCTTTCATCTCGCGACCGCGCTTCGCACTTCGCGTCGAGCACCCAGGATCCTCGCCCCGGTCATCACCAGTCATGCACCGACATCCGCCAAAGAGCGAAGACTGGATCACGCCAGAAGCCGGAACGATGAGGGCCTGGAGAACCTCGTCGCGGTGCCGCTGGTGCTGGTGTTGAGCTTGCTAGTGTGCTCGACCAACTTCGGCGGCCTGCTGGCATTCCTCGTCGGGATGCCGTTTCACGAGATCGGTCACGCGGCAGCCTCCTGGCTCAGCAGCCGCATCGCCATTCCTCTCCCATTCTTCACCTACTGGTTCAACGACCAATCCGTGCTGATGGGCTTAGTCGTCGCGAGCGTGCTCGGCTGGCTGCTGTTCCACACCTACCGCGAGAAGAACTGGTTCATGTTCGCCAGTGCGTGCGCCATGACGCTCGGCTGGGCAGTGGCCACCTTCTTAATTCCGCCGAGAACAACCTTGATGTGGCAGATCCTCTCCGGCGCCCTCGGCGAACTCGTGCTCGGAGGCTTCATCCTCGTCGCGTTCCACTTCGCCCTGCCCGATCGTCTGCGGTGGGACTTCTGGCGATGGCTCATCCTGATCCCAGCCGCGCTCTGCTTCACGCACGCGACCCTGCTGTGGCACACCGCCTCTTCCGACGTGTCGCAAATGCCGTGGGGCTCTGCGATAGGCTCCGAAAGCGACGGCGACATGAACCGCCTAGTCCGGGAACACGGCTGGAACGCAAACGCCCTAGCCGACTTCTACCTAACCATCGCCTACGTGGCCCTAATCGCCCTAGCGATCACCTACACCTACTCAACCTACCGATACCTCCAAAGAAAAAGGGGACAGGCCTCTTTTTCAAAGGGTTAATTCAGCTGGTGAGTTTCCACTTCACTTTGTTCTCGGCCACTTGGTCGGGCGTCGGTTGGTCGGTGCCGTCGTTGACCGGAACCTCGAAGTCGTCCTGGCTCTCCATCATCTTGGCGTTGAGCGGGGTGTCCTCTTGGAAGACCTCGGGGACCGACGCGTCTTCGTAGATCGCCTCCCACGGACACTCGGGCTCGCAGGCGCCACAGTCGATGCACTCTTCCGGCTGGATGTACAACTGGTTCGGGAACGATACAGCATCGTCACCCTTGTACTCGTAGATGCATTCGACGGGACACACGTCGACACAGGATTTGTCAACGCAGTCGCGGCAAAGACGTGTAATGACCCAGGTCATCGGACTCCCTCCGGAAAAACGAGGCTGAACGCTAGC
>CAYZDM010000069.1:0-9498 GCA_964476875.1 uncultured Sandaracinaceae bacterium
GTCGGTTGCCCCGCAAGCTACTGTGCCGCTGCACACCCCACTCGTGCCTTCGCCCGCCGCGATCCCGACACCGGTGATCCAGGCTCCGACGGCCGAGGTGGCCAAACTCGTACAGAGCGACGCTTCGGAATGGGAGTTCTCGCCCACCGAAGTCACGGACGTGCCCGAGGATGACCTCGGCGAGGCTGACACGGTCGTAGGCGCGCAGGCGTTCGATCCAACGAGCACTTTGGAGGCGCAACTGGCTGCGACCGAGCCGCCAGCGGTGCCGGTCGAGGCGGTTGTGCCCGCAGCGGTGGAGGCCCCCGCGGCGGATCCCAGCACGGTGGCAGACGCGGTCGTAAGTGAGACGTTGACTGGGGCCGAATCGGTACCGCCAGAGGATCCGGCCGACGCCGACCTGACGCTCCTCGATCCTTTGCCCGAACTCGAGGCGCCACAGGTGGGCGCCATCTTCCGCGGGCGAATCGGCGCGGTCGCCGAGAGTGGGCACATCGCGATCGTGAATCGGCTGGTCGACAAGGGTGCGGTTCGCAAGTCCTTGCGTGCCGCACGCGATCTTCACAAGCGCGTGCAGGGCGTGGTTTACGGCTACAACCGAGGCGGGTTCGACGTTCTCGTCGGCGGTGTGCGGGCGTTCTGTCCTGCCAGCGCGATGTCGTTGACTCACATCGACGATCCCAACGCGCTCGTTGGGCAGCGCTGCGAGTTCTCGCTTCCCCCGGACAAGGGCGGCAACAAGAAGAGCATCATCGTCAGCCGACGGAACATCCTCGAGAAGGAATCCCGTAAGAAGGCTCGTGATCGGATGAGCAAGCTCGAAGTGGGCACGAAGCTCAAGGGCAAGGTGATCGAAGTCCGCGACTACGGCGTGCTCGTCGATATCGGTGATGGGCTCGATGGCCTGGTTCACATGAGCGAAGTCTCTTGGGGCCGGGGCGTGAGGCCCCAGCAGGTGGCCAAAGCCGGTGATGAGGTTGACGTCGAGGTGCTGAAGGTTCAGCAGGCTTCGCGTAAGGATCGGTTTGGCCGGGTCTCGCTGTCGATGCGAACGTGTCAGCCCGATCCGTGGGACGTCGCCAAGGACACGATTCGGCCGGGAATGCCGATCAAGGGCAAGGTGGTTCGGACGACCGACTTCGGCGCATTCATCGAGCTCCAAGAAAACATCGAGGGCCTTCTCCACATTTCGGAGCTGGGTGGCGCGGGCCGCGAGCTCACGCACGCCAAGCAGGCGGTGACCGAGGGCGACGAGATCAGCGTCGTCGTCGAGCGCGTCGACCGTCAGCAGCGGCGCATCTCGCTGTCCAAGTTGACCGAGGCGGACGCCGCGGCGATCGAGGCAGGGGAGATCGAAACCGGGAAGGCTCCCCGCTCCCTCAAGCAGGGCTCGATGGTTTCGGTGGTCGTGAAGCGGGTCGATCACACGGGCGTGCAAGTCCAGGTGGACGGAATGCTCGGCAAGCGCGGTCGGGGCTTCATCCCGGGCAGAGAGCTTCAAGACGGGCGTGAGGACAAGCGCAAGGGCGTGTCTCAGGGCGACGTCATCGAGGTGAAGGTCATCGGCAGCGAGCGCGATGGAACACTGCGTTGCTCGATCCGAGCGAGGCTCCTCGACAATGAACGAAAGGCCGTCCGCGAGTACCGCAAGGAGTCTGCTAAGCAGGGCCTCGGAACATTCGGCGACCTGCTCAAAGCCAAACTCGGCGGCGGCTCCGACTAAAAAGGGGACTGTCCCCTTTCTTTGGCTTGTCGGGTGGGTTGGGGTCGGATAGGCTCCGCGCCGTTCTGATTGGGCGATTAACTCAGGGGTAGAGTGATTTCTTCACACGGAATAAGTCGCTGGTTCAAATCCAGCATCGCCCACCAACAACCCTTTTAGTGAAAACGACAGCTTCGAGGAGACGCGCTTGGCTGACCTGTCGACGGTAGTCCAGGGAATCCAGAACGGGGACATGCGGGCCCTGGCGCGCGCGTGCCGGCTGATTGACGATCGAGATCCGCGGGCGTTCGACTTGCTCAAGCAGGTGTTCATCCACGATGGGCACGCGTACGTGGTTGGTGTGACCGGGACCCCCGGCGCCGGGAAAAGCACCTTGGTCGACGGCCTGATTCGCCTCTACCGCGATCAGGGCAAGCGCGTCGCGGTGCTGGCCATCGACCCCACCAGTCCGTACTCGGGAGGCGCGATTCTGGGCGACCGGATCCGGATGCAGCAGCACTTCACCGATGAGGGCGTGTTCATTCGTTCGATCGCGACGCGCGGCCATTTAGGTGGGGTCTCCCGATCGACCGGTGATGTTCTCCACGTGCTCCACGCCGCGAAGTTCGATGTGGTGCTTCTCGAAACCGTGGGGGTCGGCCAGGATGAACTCGAAGTGACACGGTTGGCGGACACGACGCTCGTTGTGATGGCGCCGGGACTGGGCGATGACATTCAAGCGATCAAGGCCGGCATCCTCGAAGTCGCTGACGTGTTCGCGGTAAACAAGGCGGACCGGGTTGGTGCGGACGCCACGGCGCAGGACCTTCAGCAGATGCTTTCTCTGCGACGAGTACCCCAGGGCGTCAGCAAGATGCAGGGGCATACCGCGGTCTCGACGCTCCGAAAAGGGCCCGAGGCCGAGGCGGGCGAGTGGGTGCCGCCGATCCTCAAGTCGGTGGCGACCCGGCGAGAGGGCTTGACCGAGTTGATCGAGGCCTTCGCAAAACACCGAGAGTTTCTGCTAACGACGGAAGCCGGTCAGCGCATCCGAGCACAGCGGAGGTCTTCGGAGTTCCAGGCGATTCTCTACCAAGCGTTGATCGACGCGGTCGACACCCGCTTCGCTCCACAGGTCAGCGAGAAGTTGCAACAGGTCATCGACGGACAGGTTGACCCCTACTCGGGCGCCGAGGACTTGGTTCGCAGCGCGATGGGCAACGAAGAATTGGTGTAGTTGCCTCGTGGCGGCCTCCACGGGTTGGGCTAAAGTGCGCGCCATGACCTCGTTTGTGGAAGTGACGCAGGACGGCCACGTCAGCACCTTGACGATCAATCGCCCCGACAAGCTCAACGCACTCAGCCAAGAGGTGCTCTCGGATCTGAGCGCCGCGATAGACGCGCTAACCTCGAACGACGAGGTTTGGGCGGCAGTGATCACGGGGACAGGCAAGGCCTTCGTCGCGGGTGCGGACATTGCTGCCATGAAGAACATGACCGAGGCGGAGGGTGCGGAGTTCGGCGCGCTCGGTCACGGCGTCTTCGCTGCAATCGAGAACCTACGATGTCCTGTCATCGCGGCCGTCAACGGTTTCGCGCTCGGTGGCGGTTGCGAGCTCGCGTTGGCGTGCGACTTCATCTATGCGTCGAGCAAAGCGAAGTTTGGCCAGCCTGAGGTCAATCTCGGTATCATCCCCGGCTTCGGCGGTACGCAACGACTGCCGAGAAGAGTCGGCTCTGCGGCGGCGCGCGAACTCATCTATACGGGCAAGATGATCAACGCCGAAGAGGCGCTCAGGCTTGGGTTGGCGAACTCGGTGTTCGAGCCGGACGAACTGCTCGCGGCTGCTACCAAGACGGCAGCGGAGATCGCGAGCAAGGGACCGTTGGCGGTGGCCGCGGCCAAGCGACTGATCCGAGACGGCGTGGATCAGCCTCTGCCGGCAGCAAACCAGCTGGAGCGAACGGCCTTTGGCGAGGCGTTCGGCACCGAGGATCAACGCGAAGGAATGTCGGCGTTTCTAGAGAAGCGAGCGCCCACGTTCAAGGGCGCGTAGCTCACCTGCGTCGACCAAAGGCGTCTGCCACGCCTGGTTCATAGACGCGCGCCTTTTCGGCGCACAGCGTGATCGCTTCGACCGCCCCCGCCAGGTTCCGCGGGCCGCCTGTCAGCGCAGCCACCCGAGGCTCGAAGAAGTTTTGAACCTCTTCCGCGGCAGCGTCGCTGCAAAAAGAAACTGTGTACCAAGGGACGCCCCCACCACGCGAGGCCCCGAACCGGGTGATGAGTGCATCGAAGTTATTGGTGAGCCAGATCCATGCGCGGTCACGGGTGCGTGGGTTGTGAAATTGATTTCGGAGCACCAACCGGATCTCGCTGACGCGGAGCCGAGGGTCGAGCGCCAAACCGAGGGCCCGAGTCGAAAGGGACGGACTCTCGGCATGACCGAGGGCCGAGAGCACCCGGCTGCGCGTGGTGGCGTCTCTACTCGACTCGAGGATGGTGAGTAGATGATCGAAGAGCCCCTCGCCGCTCTCCTGCACCGCGGCGGCGACGACGAGATTCGCGAGTTGGGCGTCGACAACGCTTGGCCTGGCCTTGGTTCGGTAACCCACGTAGGTGCGGCCGAGGCGTGCGGCGCGCGCGCGTGCGTCGCGGTTTCGGACGTCCATCACCATGAACCCAATCACCGCCTCCCGAAGAAGCTTGGTGTCGCTCGAATCACCTGGGCGGGCGCGCCACCCGAGTTGCCTGTACCGCTTGCGGTAAAGCCGGCCCGCGGATGCCCTGACCGACCCCTGGAGTGCTGGCGCTGCGGCGTTGAGGATCATGAAACGTAGCGGTTTCATTGGCGCGTCGGCCACCTGCCGTAGTGGACTGGCGACGAACTTGGGGAACCAGCGGAGCAGCCCGTCGACGCCCACCGCACCGCGGTCGAAGTCTGCCCCGACGCTGTATACGACCGCCATCTGACCTCGTTCCGAGAGCTCCCCGAACCCCTCATCTCGAAGGCTGGCCCAATCGTCCGCGGACATCGAGAAACGGAAGTACCCAGCGCCGTCCTCGTTGGGCATCCACCAACTCGGGCATCCGGGCATGTCGAGGTGGCCCGACTCGTCATCTAGCAGCCCGCACGTCGTTCCCCCCTCATGGCGAATGCACAGCGGGATCTCCCAGACGCGCGCCGGATCCCCGGTCGAACCTAGCGAGAAGTAACGTTCCTGGGTGAGCTGGACGCGGCGCGAGCCGCCATCACAGGGTCGGGCCACCCCTCGAATGAGAGGTACCCCTGGTTGAGTGAGAAACGTCGAGAACGGCGCCGATACATCCCGTTCGCTAACCTCGTCGAGCGCCCCCAGCAGGTCCCCCGAGGTGGCGGTGCCGCCCTGGTATCGGCGCAGATATCGGGCGATCGCATCACGAAAGGTGTCCGCTCCGATCCAACGCTCGAACATCTCGAGGACGGCGCCACCTTTCTCGTACGTGATCGGGCTGAACGCGTTCTGGATGTCGTGGTTGGTGAGGACCGGTTGCTGGATGCTTCTCGCGCTGGTGAGGTTGTCGAGGTTCATCGCGCGCTGCGCCGACGCGAGGCTACCCAGGTCGGAGCGGTATTCCGGGTGCAACGTCTGTACGACCTTGTTGCCCATCCAGGTTGCGAAAGACTCGTTGAGCCAAATGTCGTCCCACCAGGGCATGGTGACGAGATTCCCAAACCACTGATGGGCCAGCTCGTGCGCCAACACGTAGGCGAAGGCTCTGCGCTGGTGCTCCGTGATGCGATCCTCGTCGAGCAAGAGGAGCCACTCGCGGAAGGTGATCAGTCCGACATTCTCCATGGCGCCGGCGGCGAAGTCAGGGACCGCGACGAGGTCGAGTTTTCGGTAGGGGTAGGGGATTCCAAAGTAGTCTTCGAGTGCTGCCACAAAGGCACCGGTGCGGTCGAGGGCGTAGGTGAGTTGTACGCCCTTGCCCTTCACTGCGATCCCTCGGAGGGGAACTGGGAACGATCGCCCTTTGCGCGGGGGAATGGTTGGTCCGGCCACCACGTCGAACGGACCGACGGCCCACGCGATGAGATACGTGGGCAAGGGCGGCGTCGGCATGTAGCTGATGCGCTGAAGCCCGTCGGGGAGCTCGATGGCCCGATCGACTGGCGTGTTCGCCGCAGCGATTTGGTCCTTTGGAACCGTGAGCGTGACATCGAAGGGCGTCTTGAACCTTGGCTCGTCGAAGCATGGAAAGGCCAAACGCGCGCTAATCGATTCGAATTGGGTGAACGCGTAGGCATCCCCGCCGGATTCGACCCGGTAGAGCCCTCTCAGTGGTGCATCGAAGCCGGCCGTGTAGTCGATGTGGAGTGTGCTTCTGCCGGCGGGCAGCGTTTCCTCGAACTCGACCCTCACCACGCCGTCAGCGGTCTTCTGTTCCCAGCGCGCCGGAATGCGAGTCGTGGCGTGAGCCACCTGGATGGCCGTGACGTTCAGGTCTTGGCCGTGCATCCAGATACCGGTCGTCGACTCATCGGTTTCGATCTCGATCACCGCGGTTCCCGAGAAGGTTTGCTGCTGAGGGATGATCGTCAGGCTCAGGCGATATCCAGTGGGTCTCACACCTTCCGGAAGCTTGCCCTCGGGGGGTTGTTGCGCTTCGGGCGATGCTGTCACCGATTCCTTTGCGCCAGCGCACCCGATCACGCACAGACAGAGCGCCGACATCGCAAGGGTCGCTCGTACGACTGATTGCGTCATGTGTGCGGTCTTCTTCCGGGGTCGTGACCCAGCGCGAACAGGCGGTCGTAGAGCGCCGCGCCGAGCGGGTTGTGGGATGTGCGCGGCAGGGCTTGCCCGAGGCAGGGCGGTAGGCTTCGAAGTGTTTGGGCGAGCTCCTGCATCGACGGGCCTTCGGGGCCGAGCGCGACGGTCGACGGGGTCGTTCGATTGGCGAACCAACTCGCGGCGGCGGTGAAGAAGACGGCTAGCACCGTCGCCGCGACGAGCTTGCGGGGGTCGTCCGCGCCGATGCGTGCGGCCGCGACAAAGACGAGGATTGATAGTGGAATGGCTACCGCCCATCGGGCTGAGGGTACCGAGCGCTTTGCGCTGCCGACTTCATACCGAACCAAAGTTTGCCAATGGCGTTCAGGAGCCCGGTTGAACAGGCCGTCGCTCACGAGCACGACCCGCAACCAAGGTAGCGCCGCTGCGTGCGTCAGGAAGGGAGTTGGAGCCGGGAGGTGCACGAGACGCCATGAGACCCCGTCCGCTCGTATCCGCTGCGGGAACGAAGGCCACAGACCGAGGGTGACCATGAGCCACGGACTGACCACGCACACCGCGGCGACGCTGAGGATGGCCGACACCAAAGCGCGAGCGAGGGCCCCCAAGGGAAGGAGCGCATCAACCGCGACGACAGCGAGAACTGACAGGGCCGTCGCGAGTACCGGTGCCATCGACATCTGGATCGCGCGCCCCGTCGTTTCGAGATGAGACATCGCGGTGGCTTCTTCCGGAGTGCGTCGGCTCAGGGCGAGACTCACCCAAGCCGTCATCCCGGTCAGGGTCGAGAAGAACCAAGAGCCGGCGCTCGGCCATCGAGTCGAGAGCGACGGATCGACGAAGAGCGCGCCGGCGATGGCGGACGCGGGCAGGAGGAACAAAGCGCCGACCAGCGTTGCGCGCCGATAGTGTCCAAGTGCTCGGTCACGTGTCGCAGGTGGCGCCGATTCTCCGACCGTCAACAGGGCCCGGAACGACCCGCACGCTATCCATGGAACGAGGGCGCACGCGGCCAACACCAAGAGGGAACTCATGCGAGCTCCACCATGACCGGGGCATGGTCCGACGGCGACTTTCTTCCTCGTTCCTCGCGATCGACGATAGCGCCGATCGTGCGTTCAGCGATTTTGCGCGTGCCGTAGATGTGGTCGATGCGAAGCCCGTTGCCGCGCTCGAAGCCGCGGCCCCGGTAGTCCCACCAAGAGAAGACGCCACCCGCCGGATGAAACGGCCGAACCACATCGTGAAGACCAAAGGAGGCGACGTCGGTCAGTGCATCCCTGACGGGATCGCAGGCCAACACCGATGAGCGCCACTCGCCAAGCCTTCCGATATCGTCGTCCCAGGGCGCGACGTTGAAGTCGCCGCACAGCGCGACCTGTTCCGTCGCCGGATCGAATCGTCTCGCAAGGGCCTGTTTGAGCCGCTCCATCCAACGGAGTTTGTAGGCGAATTTGTCCGAGCCCACCTCGCCGCCGTTGGGGAAATACGCGCTGACTACGGTCACGCCATCGACATCGCCCGAGATCAAACGGGCCTGCGGGTCATCCTCGTCATCGCCCAGGCCCCGGACGACGTTCGAGATGGGTTGGCGGCTCAGGATGGCCACGCCGTTGTATGTCTTCTGGCCAAGGACGGCGGCCTCGTACCCACAGTCCCGAATGTCATCGTAGGGAAAGTCCTTATCGGTGACCTTGAGCTCTTGAAGGCACAGGACGTCGGGTCGCGCGGCGTCGAGCCAGTCGACCACGTGTTGGCGCCGCGCGCGGATCGAGTTCACGTTCCATGTCGCGACCTTCATGCCGGTATGAAGTAGCATGGAATCATGACGAAGAAGCGAATCGAGACCAATCGCGCACCTGCTGCCATCGGGCCGTACTCCCAGGCGGTTCTGGCAGGCGAGTGGGTGTACTGTTCAGGACAGCTCGCCCTGAACCCCGACGACGCGCAGATGGTGGGCGATGGGGATATCGAAGCTGAGACACGACAGGTGCTACAGAACCTGGACGCCGTGCTGGAGCAGGCTGGTGCAGGTCGAGGCGACGTCGTGAAAGCCAACGTCTATCTGGCAGATATGAACGAATTCTCGAAGATGAATCAGGTTTATGCCGAGTTCTTCGAGGATGTCGTCCCGCCCGCCCGCGCGACCGTCCAGGTGGCCGCACTTCCAAAGAATGCGCGGGTCGAGATCGATTTCATCGCGAAGGTCTAGGGCTAAGCCAGGAAAGGGTCGTGGAGATCGGCGGTGTCTTCCCGGTCCGGACCCACGCTCACCACACCCACACTGCATCCCACCTCTTGCTCAATTCGCGCGAGGTAGCTCTGGGCCGCCGGAGGTAGGTCGCCCCGTGTCCGACACGAAGAGAGATCCTCGCTCCAGCCTTCCAGCGTTTCGTAGATCGGTCGGACCGCTTCGAGACGCTCGTAGGGCGGGTACGTGAGGCGTTGGCCGTCGAGTTCGTACGCCACGCAGACCTCCAGCTTCGGAAGCACGGACAGGACGTCGAGCTTGGTAATCGCGATCTCGTTCAGGCCGTTGACCGCGACGGCATGCCGAAGCGCTACGAGATCGAGCCATCCACAGCGGCGCGGCCGTCCCGTCGTGGAGCCATACTCGGCGCCCGCATCACGGAGTTGCTGACCGGTCTCGTCTTCGAGCTCGGTGGGGAAGGGACCACCACCGACGCGGGTCGTGTAGGCCTTCGCGATGCCGATCGCGCTGCGAATGTGCGTTGGTCCGATCCCGGCCCCTGCGCATGCACCGCCTGCGACCGCGTTCGAACTGGTCACGAAGGGGTAGGTTCCATTGTCGATGTCGAGCATCGTGCCCTGCGCGCCTTCGAGAAGGATCTTCTCGTCCGCTTGGATCGATGCGCGAATGATGGCCGCGGCGTCTCCGATGTACGCGCCGAGTGCTTTGCCCAGAGCGGAGTACTGCGTCACGATCTCTTCCGCGCTCGGGAGCGCGCCGCCAAGGTCCTTGGCGATCGGGCGCCAGCACTCGAGATTGGCCTCTA
>CAYZDM010000070.1:0-9411 GCA_964476875.1 uncultured Sandaracinaceae bacterium
ACCGGAGCCCCCTCAGACCCGCCGCCCTAGGCATGCACATCCAAAAATGGCTCTAACCGAAACAAGGGGACTGTCCCCTTTTTTGGGCTAGGCCATTATTCGGGCGAAGTCTAGGCCGCCTAGGATGCCGGTGATGCCTCGATCGTCTTCGATCAGGATTCGTCGGACGTTCATGCTGAGGGCCCGCTCGGCGGCTCGGCCGATGGCCATGCGGGCCGGGAGAATCAAGATGCGAACGTTCATCGAGTTCTCGACCGCGGTGCTGGGGGGAAGTCGGCGCGCGTCGATCGCACAAGCTTGATCGAAGATGCCCACTGGGAAGTCTTCCTCGACGACGACCAGGCCGTGCTTGTTGGATAGCTCGAGACGTTCGACGGCCTGCGCGATCGGATCGTCCGCTTTGATTTTCACGACGGAGCCGGAGGCGACCTCCGAAATCGGCGTCTTGAGCCGCTTCTCTCGGACCGCGCGCATCAGGTCGCGTGTCGAGACGACTCCCTCGGGCTTCCCGTCGGTCGTCACGAAGACTCGGTGGACGTGCTCCTTCAGCATCAACTTGGCGGCTTCTGCCAGGTGCGCGGTCGGCGCAACTTGAAGGGCCGGGGACTTCATGATCTCTTCGACAGGCCGGTCCGGCACGTGAAATGTCTCTCCCTCACCGTACACCGCGGCATGAAGAATATCGGTGCGCGACACGACACCCTTCATCTGACCGGACGCGTCCACCACCCCGAGCGCGGATACCCCTCGCTCCGAAAACAGGGCGTTCGCGGCCACTAGGCTTTGCCCAACGCGAAGCGTTTCGACGGGCCTGGTCATGTACTCGGTCACGGGCATTTCAAAGTTGGCCATCTCAGTTTCCTCTTGATATCGGGCGCAATTCAATCGAGCGCACAGGCTCCCTTACCGCAACTCTGAATCGTGGCAACGAGGGATGGCTGGATCACATCGCACTGCGCAAACCCTGCGCAGCTTTCCTGGACAGCGACAAAATTGCGTGGATGCGGGCCGGTCTGACGGGTGGCCGCCGCGAGGTATACTCCAAGCCTCGGCGAGCCCGAGGGTCATGGGAATGCTGAAAACGGATCTCGAAGCAGCAGGTTTCGAGTTGGTCGAGACACACATCTCCTGGGTCTTCCTGGGTGCGACGGACGTGTTCAAGGTCAAGCGGCACGTGGACCTGGGCTTTCTCGACTTCACGACGCTCGAGAAACGACGCGACGCATGCGATGCCGAGGTCCGCCTGAACCGGCGGCTCGCTCCAGACGTGTACATCGACGTAGTCCCGATCACGCTCGGAGACTCCGGGGCGCATCGGATTGGTGGGAAGGGGGCTGTCGTCGAATGGGCAGTGCACATGCGCCGATTGTCTGACGCGCGGAGAGCCGACGGGATGTTGCAGGCGGGGCTGCTGGAACCGAGGCATATCGACGCACTGGCGACCCATGTGGCGCGCTTTCACGCGGAGGCGCGGTGTGACGAAGAGACATCCCAACATGGCGATGTCGCCGTGATTCGCCGCAACGTGCGGGAAAATTTCGAACAGACTCGGGGATCGATCGGCGACTACCTGAGTGACGAACAGGCCCGCGAGATCGAGAACTGGCAACTCGGCAGCCTAGACCGCGAGGCCCCATTCCGAGCCCGAGTCGACGCAGGACGCGTTCGCGACGGACACGGAGACCTGCGGCTCGAGCACGTCTACTTTGGAGAAGATGAGTCGATCACGATCATCGACTGCATCGAGTTCAACGATCGCTTTCGCTACGGCGACGTATCCGCTGACATTGCCTTTCTATCGATGGATCTCGCCTGGCATGGCCACGTGAAGTTGGCTGAGCGCTTTCTCGCTCGGTACGCGAGGGAGTCCAACGACTTCGATCTCTATTCGGTCGTCAGTTTCTACGAGAGCTATCGAGCGTTCGTCCGCGGCAAGGTAGCGTCACTTCTCGCCAGAGACACCGGAGCGTCGAGCGCAGCCAGAGAGCGAGCACGGCTGGAGGCGCGTCGGTACTTCATGCTGGCGCTGGCGTATGAGCGTCCCCCACTGGTTTCGCCGCGTGTGGTCGCCGTGGCCGGGATGGTCGCGAGCGGAAAGAGCAGCGCAGCAACGATGATCAGCGAGTCGATCGCTGCCCCCGTGCTCAGCTCCGACCGAATCCGAAAGCACCTCGCCGGTCGAGATCCGACCGACTCGATACGAAGCGAAGCATGGACAGGCGCCTACTCCACAGAGGCGACCACAGCGGTCTACGACGAAATTTGGCGCCTGGCGGAGGTGCTCCTCGGATCGGGACGAGCGGTAGTCATCGACGCGTCGTTTCGGAGCGCGGCTACCCGCAACGCTGCTCGGTGTTTGGCAAAGCGGCACGGAGTTCCGTTCCTGCTGGTCGAATGTTGCGCGCCGCCAGAATTCATTCGCGAACGGCTCGCGTTGCGCGAACGCTCGGGGCCTCATGAGAGCGATGCCGGCACAGATCTCTTCGACGAGTTCCAGAAGCTATTCGAACCGATCGACGAGCTGCCGACCACCGAGCATCGGCGTCTCGATACCAGCAAACCAACCGACGAAACCCGACGGCTGCTCGACGCGCTCTTCGATGCCTAGCCTCGGCCGACCGGACGCACGGTCAAGACCGGCACCGGCGAATAGCGTAGGCAGTATTGGGACGCGCTCCCGAGCCTCATGCCGCGAAGCCGCCCCTCTCCCCTGGAACCCACGAAGAGAAGATCGGCACGGATGTCCGCCGTCGCATTGCAAAGCACCTTGCCGACCGGACCATCGAACACGTGTATCGCCGTATCAGGTTTCAAGCCTTCGCTGGCCACGAGTTGTTCGAGCCTCGCTCGAGCGGCGGCACCAAGGCCTTCGAGCACGCTGGGCCACTCCTTGGGCAGCATGCTTTCCGTGATGGGGTGTGGAACCACGTGGAACAGAACAACCTCGCCGTCGATCGCCTCGGCCACGTCTCGCGCCCAGCGCACCGCCTCTATGCCATGATCGGAGAAGTCGACCCCGACCGCGATGCGTGCGCCATCATAGTTCTCTCGAAGCCGCCCACACGATACGAGCACGGAGCATGGCGCCTGCCGAACGACGCGTTCTGCGGTCGAGCCCAGTAAACGCTCTGGCAGCCCAAGCGCCCCAACCGGATCGCCCACGGTAACCAGGTCGGCCTTTACCGCAACGGCAGTTCGCAGAATCGTCTCCCAGGGACGGCCCTCTTCGCACGAGCTCTGGCAACTCAGGCCGAGGTCCTCGCATCGCTTCCGCTCCGCCTCGAGCTCCAGCAACGAGTTCTCGAACCGCCCCTTAAAGCGCTCACGAAGTGCCTGGGCCGCAGTGCGCGCGCCGAGCGGCAAGTCTCGCCACGCGTGCTCCAGCCCTACTTCACTGGCATGCACCAACCACAGCGTCGCACCGCTTGCGCGCGCAGTCGGGATCGAGAGCTGCATCGCGCGTCGGCCTGACTCGCCCAGATCGGTTCCGACAACGATGGTTCTGATCGCCATGCCCCAGTTTGGAGCAAGCACCGTGCCAGCTTACGTGCCGGGGTCCGACAACTGCTGAATCGCATACTCGACGAAATCGGATTCGGTCAGCATGCCCACGAGACGCCCTCGATCAACGACCGGCACACAGCCCTGTCCACGGGAGCGGAGGGTTAGCGCCGCCTCGAGCGCCGGCGTGTCGGGATACACTGCGCGCACTTCTTTCGTCATGACCCATCGCGCTTCGAGCCAACGGTTCATCTCCGCTTGCTCACGAGAGAGCGCACCCGAAAGGCTTCCCTCCTGACAGCGCAGAACGTCTCGATGGGAGATCAACCCCTGCAGGATGCCCTCGTCGACCACCGCGATATGACGGACGTGGTTCGTTTCCATCAAGCGGAGCACGTCCCTGAGCGGGCTGGTCGGACCGACCGTGAGAACGGGGTGGCTCATCAAATCTCGGACCAATAGCTGCGCCATGCCCCTGGGAGTTCGCATGTTTCGTGCCAGCCCTAGCGGAGGAGCCCTTGTACGCATATTATGCGTTTGAGAAATCTCCAAACGCGTTTTTTGCGCCCACAGGGCCTCCGAAGGGCCCTTTTATCGGACTATTGGCCGAATTTTCGCCGGGCGCGCATTTTGCAGAAGAGGGGCCTCACTATGCCGGATACCTTCTACGAGCGGTTGAGCGCCCTCGACGCGACCTTCCTCGATGTGGAAAGCAAGGCCGCTCCGATGCACGTCGGTGCAGCGCTGATTTTCGATGCCAAGCCTCTGATGCTCGAGCACGGAGGCCTCGATATCGAGCGACTCACGAAATACACGGAAGCGGCTCTGGATTCGATTCCCCGCTACCGCCAACGAGTCGAATGGATTCCCGGCTTCGGGCACCCCGTCTGGGTCGACGACCACCGTTTCGACATGCACTTCCATCTGCGCCACACCCGGCTTCCATTACCCGGCGACGAGCGATCGCTGAAACGCCTGGTGGGGCGACTCTTCTCGCAGCACCTCGACCGAAGCAGACCGCTCTGGGAGTTCTGGGTCGTCGAAGGGGTCGAGGGCGACAGGTTCGCGCTCATCATCAAGGTTCACCACTGCATGGTCGACGGGGTCGCCGGCGTTCAACTGCTCGAGGCCCTGTTGCAAATGAGCCCGGACGCGACCGAGCACGAGCCCAAGACCTGGCAGGCGCGGCCGGCGCCAAGCCGCGCAAAACTGATGCTGGGCGAAACCAACCACCGCGTGGACGGCCTTCGGAAGCTCAGTCACTTCATGCCGCGGGTTCGCGAAAACTTCCAGGGACTCTCGAGCGTGCTCCGCTCGGGAATGAAACCGGCCGCGAGAACCCCATTCACCGAGCACGACATCAGTCCGTATCGCCGGTTCGATTGGACATCCTTCGAGCTCGACGAGGTCAAGAGAATCAAGACAGCGCTTGGCGGGACGATCAACGACGTCGTCGTCGCCACCACGACAGGAGCGGTGCGCCGTTTCCTCTTGCGACGAGGCTCGGACGTCGACTCCATGGAAGGCTTCCGCACGGTACTTCCTGTCAACACCAGAAAAAGCGGTGGCCTCTCAGTCGGCAACCACGTCGCCATGTTGCTCGCGGACCTGCCGGTGACCGAATCCGATCCGCTCGAGCGGCTGAAGAAAGTGATTCAGGTGACCACGGAGCTGAAGAAGGAGTCAAACCAAACGGGAGGCGCCGAGCTCATCGAAGACGTCGCCGACCTCACGACCAAACGGCTCGTCTCCGAACTCTATCGGGCCGCCATGCGATTACGCACCTACAACCTGATCATCACCAACGTGCCCGGTCCGCCCTTCCCTCTGTACATGCTCGGCGCACCCATGAAAGCGATCTACCCGATGGTTCCGTTGATGCAGAATCAGAATCTCGGCATCGCGCTGTTCAGCTACGCAGGCGGGCTCCACTGGGGCTTCAACGCGGATTGGGAGTCGTTTCCGGACGTGCACGAATTCGTCGAAGACCTCTGCGTCTCATTCGCAGAGTACCAAGAGCTTGCCTCGGCAAGGGCACCCGAAGTGTCGGAAGACAAAGATGCCTCTGTACGAGCTTAGAAACCGTAGTGCCCGACGCGGGCACGCCAACTGCAAAGTGAATTAGTTATGACTAGTGTAATCACCGCTACCGATTTCTCCGCAACGAACGAACCACGGCGCGCCAATGGCTCCAAAGGACGGGTCCTCATCGTCGACGACGAAGCAAACGCGCGTGACGCGCTCGCGGAGCTCATGGACGACGCCGGGTACTCGGTCAGCACGGCCGCAGATGGGCGCACGGCACTGCTGCAGATAGAGCAGGTCGACCCTGACGTGGTCCTGACCGACCTCAAGATGCCGGGAATGGACGGCCTGTCGCTGATCGAACGTGGCCGCCCGATGTCGCCGCACACGACCTTCATCGTCATGACGGCTTTCGCCACAATCGACACGGCGGTTCAGGCCATCAAGCTCGGCGCGGAGAGCTACCTGACGAAGCCTCTGGAGCTCGACGCCGTGATGGCGATCGTCGATCGAGCGCTCAATCGGACGCAACTTTCGCGGGAGGCCGCTCAGCTCCGCCAGCGCGTGGATGATCGGTTTCAGTTCGGAAACATCCTGGGCGAGCACCCATCCATGCAACGGCTGATGAAGAACGTTGCCCAGGTCGCCAGAAGCCGCGCGACAGTCTTGATTCATGGCGAAACCGGGACGGGCAAGGAGCTCATCGCGGCCGCAATTCACCAGAATTCGAGGCGCAAAGAGAAACCTTTCATCCGACTCAACTGCGCTTCGCTGAGCGAGACTTTGCTGGAGTCGGAGCTGTTCGGACACGAGCGCGGCGCGTTTACCGGCGCGGTGGCACGGCGTGAGGGGCGGTTCAAGCAGGCAGACGGTGGCACGCTCTTTCTCGACGAAGTGAGCGAGATTCCGATGAGCGTGCAGATCAAGCTTCTGCGGTTCCTCCAAGAGCGAGAGTTCGAGCGCGTTGGCGGAAACGAAACCCTCAAAGTCGACGTTCGAGTAGTGGCGGCGACGAACCGCGAGTTGAAGCAACGGGTGGACGAAGGTCGATTCCGGGAAGATTTGTACTACCGGCTCAAGGTCGTCCAGCTCGATGTTCCCCCGCTGAGGGTGCGCCGCAGCGACATCCCCCTCCTCACACACTCTTTCCTCCGCAAGTACGCCGAGGAGAACGAGCGCCCGGTCCAAGGTCTTGCCGAAGATGCTCTACAGCATCTGATGATCTATCCGTGGCCCGGCAACGTTCGGGAGTTGGAGAACGCGATCGAGCGCGCCGTCGTCATGTGCGAGGGCGATCTAATCGAACACGAAGATTTGCCGACCTCGGCCCATAGTGACCTACAGAACGGGTCAGTGATGGCACTGATCCCAGGCATCACGATGTCTGAGCTCGAACGAATCGCGATTCTGCGAACCCTGGACGCGGTGGACGGCTCTACGGCGCGTGCCGGTGAGATCCTCGGCATCAGTCAACGCAAGATCCAGTACCGCGTGAAGGAGTGGGGTTACCAGTCTGCCGAGGAGAACTAAGGCGCCGTTGGAATCCGAAAGGACGCCCGGGTGCCTCCCTCGGATAGGGGGATCAGCAACGCCTCGCCCTCGTGCAGATCGATGATTCGCTTGACGATGGCCAGGCCGAGTCCCGTGCCGGCTTCTTTGGTGGTGACGAACGACTCGAACGCGCGCTCTGCGACCTCGGCTGAAACCCCCGGGCCGTTGTCGATGACGGCGAGCTCCCAGCTGCCATCGCCGAGCGTCCGGCTGACGATCCGGATTGTGGGGTCCCGGCGATCCGCAACGGCTTCAACGGCATTCGTGATCAGATTGTTGACCACTTGCTTGAGCCGATCGCGCTCGGCGACCAAGGAACACGAGGCCGTCTCGATGTCTTCGATGAGTTCGATGCCCTGCGATTCGATCTCGGGGCGCCGCAGCTCCACGACTTCCTCGACGAGAGCCCGGGACTCGCATCGGACCGGCTCGAGTCTTCTCGCCTTCGCCAGGTTCAGGAAATCGTCGAGGAGCATGGACAGCCTTCGGAGCTCGTCCTGAACGACGTTGGTTCGCCTCTCGATCTTTCGACGTATGGACGCATCTTCGACCTTGCTTGCCGTTCGTCGAAGGACATCGAGCTGTAGCTTCGCCGCATTGAGTGGATTTCTCACCTCGTGGGCCAGGCCCGCGGTGAGTCTGCCCATCACTGCCAGTGACTCGGCTTCGGCGGTCTTCTTGAGGACGTAATCTTCACGGTAGGTCTCGAGCATGATCGCCAGCTCGATGTCGCAAATCTGATCGATCAACACGTGGTCCGGAAATATTCCGAGGCCATCGGGCGCGCTGTCCGAGACCGCCTGGTGAAGTCCAATCCGAATCACATTCATCGCACCGAGCATGTAGCGTTGTTCGAGTCCCACCTTCACGTGGACGCGGCCAATTCGCGCGCGCTTCTCGAAATAGCCCTCGTCGTACACCCCACCGAACAGCCCATCGAGCCAGTGCCTCAACGAGACTTTGAGGCGCTGGACTTGGGCGTCGTTCTTGAGGACCGCCCGTGCGGCGGGATCGCCGAGAATCGACTGGTAGAAACGGTCGACGATGCGCGCGTGATAGGGCTGGATGCGCGGCCCCATCGCCTTCAGACGCCGGGCACTGTCAGCGTCGAACCCTACATAGTCCTTCAGCGCGGGAAGCAAGCTCGCATCGGCCATCACGCCTGGCTAAAAAATTGCGCCCCTTGTGTCAAGGGCTGTCGTGCCACCAATGCCTAAAACGTCGATAAAGCGGGTAAACGAACCATGCTGATGGGGCACGGGGCGTCCTTGGCGAGCTGGTTGATCTGGTCCGGGTCGAGTTGGTCCACCCCGGCCATCGGCTGGATGCCGACCAAAATCAGGTCCGCGCCTGAGCGCAGCGCGCTCTGCAACACATAGTCTGGCCAGAGGCCCCCCTCATAGAGTTCGGCGCGACAGCGAACACCACGATCAGCGCACCATTGCCGCTGGCGCTCGAGAAGCTGCCCCTCTTGCCGAAGCTTTGCCTCGACTCGGTCCCGCGAATTGTCGGAGCCCGCAAGTTGCGCCATCAATGGAGGCTCAGAGACAAGACCCGCCCCGCCACCGCCGTACGTGGAAACCAACACTACCTCGCCGTCCGAAGGACCGGCAATGAAGGCCGCAAAACCGACGAGCTTGTAGCTCGCGGAGGTCAGATCGGTGACCGCGAGAATCGTGGACGCCATACTATTCATCGAGAGTGGGGGACTACGAGCAAGGCTCGTGCCATGCGAGAAAACACTGCAGACGGCGAGTCGTTGCGCCCCGCGCGCGGCAATCGTTGCAGACGATTTCACAATGACGCAGATTTTTCGTCAGCGATCTACTGGCATCGACCACTGCTGGCTCAAGAAATCTAGCGTCGCTCGTGTGACCCGACTCCGGTGTGGCTCGACCGCAATTTGCATATGCTCGCAGTCGAGTTCGACGATGCTGGCCGATCTGCAGCGTTTCGCGCGTCGAATGGTCGGCCGAGGCGGATTGATCTTGTCGATCCTCGACGGGAGGACGAGGATTGCGCGAGAGAACCGGTTCAGCCTACGCCCGGGCAGGTACGTCCAGAAAAGGAGACCGATCCGTGCCGCGATTTCGTAATTGAAATCCGGTGGAACGATCGCCGCGTAGCCAGGGCGCGCATCCGGCGAAGTCAGCAGGCCTACCTCGCCGGGGTTCGCTGTGATTGGAATAGGGACCGGAGACCGGCCGAACCACGCACCCAGCAAGTCTGTTGCGGCGCGTGCCACGATTCGGAGGAAGTTGACCGGGCTCCACCGCCTCGCCGCGGCAAGGGTACTGCTCAACCCATCGAACATTGGCGCCACCGCCACGACCG
>CAYZDM010000071.1:0-9265 GCA_964476875.1 uncultured Sandaracinaceae bacterium
CACTGTCGCTGACACTGACACCGGCGCTGACACCGGCACTGACACCGGCGCTGACACTGTCACTGGCACTGTCGCTGGCACTGACGCTGGCACTGTCGCTGGCACTGACGCTGGCACTGTCGCTGGCACTGACGCTGACGCTGGCGCTGGGCGCTGCCGCTCTAGAAGCCGGACGTCTCGATCAACGCGAGAATCACGGCTCCGACCCCGTAGTTCACGTCGTCTCCAACGGGAACGCTTGCGTACTCCTCGAACGACCAGGGGTCCGTCGCAAGTGAAACTCCGGTCACGACGGGTCCGTCATCGTCGGTCCGAATCATCTGTTCGATCCCCTCGATCGCTTTCAACGCGACGGCACGCTGTTCCTCACCAAGAACGCCGTAGCGGTAGGCGCGAGCCATGCCGTACGCAAACAACGCGCTCCCGCTGGTCTCCAGGTAGGTCTCTCCGGGACGATCCATGACCGTCCACCATAGCCCGGCCGCCTGATCCTGCGCCCCCACGATGGCCTCGAGGTGCTTGCGAAAGATCTGCTCCACTTCCGGGTCGCTCTCGCCCCGTTCGACACGAATTCGGAGATAGTCCGACAGCGAGGCCACGACCCAACTGTTGCCGCGCGCCCAATAGACAGTCTCATCGGCGCCCGGCCAATCCTGGGCGTGCTGCATGAAACCATTTTCGTGTTGCAGCGCTCCGGCGAAAATCTGGATCTGCTCGGACTCCATGTCGAGACGGGTCGGGTCCCCGAACTCGCCTGCTCGGTTCAACACCATCCCGAACATGAAGAGGCTGTCGAGCCAAACCGATGGCTGGTTTCCGAGAATGCCGTTGTGACTGATGCCGCCCTCCTCAGTACGCGGCGCTACGTTGTCCAGGTACTCGAGCGTGTCGTCGATGACCTGCCGATACGCGTCCGTCGACTCTTCCTTCACGAGCGCGACTGCGGTCATCGCCGGTGGACAGCTATCGCTCCACACGATCTGGTAGCCCTGATCGATGCGGTAATCCAACCACGACTGATAGTAGTCGTGGACGCGCTCGTCGCCGGTGACTCGATAGAGCTCGGTCAGGGCGTGCATCAGGACGCCAGACTTCCAATCCCAGATCTCGTCCTCGAACGGATGCCTGTCGATGTAGCCGAGGGCGATCTCAGTGGCCATCGCGACTTGATCGGACTCGGGGTCGCGCCTCGAGGCGTAACACTCGTCGGCCGAGACAGTCGTATCGCAGTAGTCGTAGTAGTTGGAATCGGAGGCCGTGTCGTCGGTGCAAGCGGCCACGCCAATGAGCGGCAACACAGCAGCGGCGAACACGGGAAGAATGGCAAGGCGATTCATGGGTCTTTCACTTCGATCTCGATAACAGATGCATCGCTACGGGCGCCTTCGGCATCGGTGACTTCGAGGGAAGCGCGATAGGTGCCGGCCACGTTCGGCATGAGGGCGGCCTCCTGCGAACTCGCATCACTGAGCAGCCAAAGGCTTCCCGCGGGCGCGGCGGTCAGCGACCACGCGTAGGTGACGGCGCCGCCTTCTGGGTCGCAGCTCGCCAACCCATCGAGTGTGATGGTCTCACCCGTCACCCCCTGGGCGACGGCGACTGGAACTGCTGCCGGCCGACCATTGCCAGGCGCCGAACGCACGCCGAAGCGCGGTCCGGCGGTTCGGATGGTCACCTCGCCCCCCTCGCCTTCGATGCTGCACGCGCCATCCAGGGTGGCGACCTCGAACGGCACGCCCGAAACCGACACGGACGCTGGGGTCGGGTTCAGAAACCACTCGACCACCCCGTCTCGACGCGATTCGACGAAGCGCCCATCGCCGACGATCTCGGCAAGCTGAAGGTCGTCTCCGCGCTCCGCGTACCGAAGTTGCTCTTCACCGCTGATGCTCTCGACGAGAAGAAGTCGCCCGTCGCTTTGTATTCGCGCTTCACCTCTCCAATCACCGTCTACGATCACGATGCTGCCGTCCGAGGTGACCGCGTTCGGAGCGATCGCGCCACTTGCATAGGGGAACACGATCGACAGGGCGCGCACGTCGGAGCCTTCCCTGCTCGCGTCCCACGCTGTGTGCGAGCTCCGCGCGACGTCACCGTTGTCATCGCGCCCGCCAGGCTCGTGAAAGCTGGTGTCTTGCGAGTAGGTCATGGCACCTTCTGGCGACACCGCTGCAACCAGAACGCTGGCCTTGGAACGATGCCAACGGGCTTCGGACCCGGTGCGCTCGAAGGTTCCGGTGTTGGGGGCGTCTCCTTCTAGGTTGTCTCCACCACCATTCCCGTGAAACCGCCACGAAAAACGATGGTTGGCACCCGACTCGGTCGACACGGCGCGGTCGGCGATCACCAGGTAGCGATTGGAGGCGAAGACGAAACGGCGTTCGATCTCGGCCCCACCGGGGGCGTCATATGCACCGGCCCCGTAACGGGTGCGCACAGTGACCCCGTCTGCATGCGACGAATCGAACGCATCGCTCAGGTAGGCCATCCCGTCTGCGGGCGGGGGCTGATTCGGTGCGAAGAGACCCCACTCGTTGGACGCAGCCAAGTAGTCGACCGGCCCGCGCCCGTCGACGAGGATCATGTTGTGGTCCTGCGGGCGATTTACATCGAAGCGACGCCAGAACTCGAGATACCCCGGGTCAAGCATCAGGCGTTCTCCGTAGGCCGACAGCATGAAGGACGCGGGATCGGCATGCTCGTGCGAGTCAGGGAAAACCGGATCTCCTTCGGGGCTGCGGCCAAACGAGGCGGCCACGTCATGCTCGCCGAGCACCACGGCGACGACATCGTCCGGGTCCCAGCCGCCTCGAAACACAGCCACCCCGCCTTCTTGGTGGATGCGCGTGGGAGATCCTGCGGGCGCGCGCGGTATGACGCTGTCGTCGAACGCCAAGATCGCATCCGGGGCAAGCTCGATGTTGCCATCGGTCGGGAACGGGTAAGGCGCGGCGAGGTACTGCGACTCTCTGTTCAAGCCCCATGCCCAGTACATCTCGGAGAGGTCGCCATCGGCCACGGGCGCCAAGCCATAGTAGTGCCGCCGCCCCACGTTCCCGTCGTCGTAGGAAGCGAGCGAGCTGTCCGGAAGCATGACATCGAGCATCCACTGATGGGCGAGCAGGATGCGGGGATCGCGCCAAGGGCTGAGTCGAACCAACCCGTCAGCAACGGGCCAGGGTTCGCCTTGCACCCATCCATCCCAGGCTCGCGCCATCGGCAGGAGGTTCTGCGAAGTGTAGCGAAAGTAGAACGGCCCTTCGGAGTAGACCCCATCCTCGGTGATGTGTGAATACTCGAGAATTCGATCCAACAACTCGAACCCGTAGACCGCCCAGGCCGAAGGATCTTGGTACTCGAGAGCACGCGTGTCGTCCGGATCAGGCTCGTGTTCCGCGAGTACCATCGCCGCGGTGATGAACGCGCAACCGACCTTGGAGCGATGATTGTTCTGATGGAGGCGGGGAAAACCGGTCGCGGTGTCCGGGTCGCGGTAGTTCTCGTAGAGCGCCGACGTGAGCGCGATCACGTTGGAGCGAACGATCGCTTCGTCCCCTGGCGCCATCTGGTACCCGGCACCAAGGAGAGTGTCGTACGCGCTGGCCCACATGATGATCTCTTCACTGGTCGTGATGTCACGATCCCAGCCTCCGACCGGCGGGGGCACGGCAATGCGGCTCTCGGTGTACATACCCTTGAGCAGCGCGGTCGCTTCGGCGCCTACTGCTTCGCGATCGGATTCTGTCGGGAAGCGTTGCGGCTCGTCTTCGATGATGGTCGCGTCGAGCATGTAGAACACCGCGAGGGATCGTGCGGCGTTGGCCTTGATTCGCTCTGGGCCCCGCAGGTGGTCCTCGGGGTCTTGGACACGTCCCTCGCTAACGCGGCGCCCCATCGTCTGCACCCATGAGCGATACGGTTCGGCGGCGAGCTTCTCACGTAGGGCATCGAGGTCGGTGTCCCTCCCGAGACCGCGAGGTCGGGTCAGCGATGCCTGCGCCGGTGGCCACGAGAGCTCGAAGGGCACTCCCCCATCGGGGTTGCCAGCATCGGGAAGACTCGCGTCGGGGAGACCTGCGTCCGGCGCGCCGTTGCTTGCCGTGGAGCAGCCGGGAGTAAGCAGCGCCGCACAGAGCAGCGCCGGCAATAGGGAGGCGGATGCGGTCGTGTTCCCCGTCATGGGAGGTTCCTAGCTTTCCAGCACGTCTTTGACGGTGACGAGCCCCACCTCGAACTCGCGGACATTCCGTCTGAGGAGGACGTGATCTGCGAGCCTTCCAACCACCGGGACCGGGACGCTGTATTCTATTTCTAGGGTCAGCGTCGCGCCGCCCTCATGAGGCTCGACGCCGTATCCGAACGTGCAACTCACCATTCCAATGGACTGATGGACGACACGCGCGTTGGGAACATGCTCGATGACCGTGCTCTGTCCACGGAGAACGCTGCCTGCCATTTTCGAAGTCCACTCGAACTGCTGCCCAGCGCCGGTCCCGACCACGTCGCGCACTTCAACCATGTGCGGCGGCCAAATGGGCAGATTCATTGGGTCGTCCATATACGCGAACACCCTGTGTTGTAGGCGCGGCGATCGCGACACTGTTCTTCCAAGATGCCACGTTCCTCGGCCCCCGTACTGGGTTGATGCCCAATGGGAGGAATCGCGTCAACCCCCAATCTTGTGACCGGCAGACCCTCCAAGCGGATTGACGAGGCTGACTGTTCCACCTACGAGTTGATCCTGAAAAGGGGAAATGAATGATTCGGATTCTATCAGTGATGGGTTTGGTGCTCTTGGTTGGCGCCTGCGGTACCCCGGAGGAAGTCGCCGCTATGGAGGCATCCGAGGACGCCGAGGAGACGATGGGCAACGAGCGGTCGATGGTAGAGGCCCAGGAGGGTGGCGACCTCGAAGGCGGAGGCGGTGTCTTCATGCCGGCGAACGCCGAAGAGGACGTCGAGATGGACACCGAGCCATACCCCGACTGAGGTTCTGATTTGCGCGGCTGGGAGTTCGCGCGCGGGGGAGCGCCATGCCGCCGATCATCTCTGTATCCAATCTGAGCAAGACGTACGACTCGGGGTTCGAGGCGCTCTCGAATGTGAACCTCGAGATTCGTCGCGGAGAGATTCTTGCGCTTCTGGGTCCGAACGGCGCGGGGAAGACCACGCTGATCAGCATCATCTGCGGCATCGTCAATCCGAGTTCGGGCGTCGTCCTCGTCGACGGCCACGATGTCGTGTCGGAATATCGCGCCGCGCGCTCGAAGATCGGGTTGGTACCTCAGGAGATCTCGACCGACGCGTTCGAGAAGGTATGGGCGACGGTCAACTTCAGCCGCGGCCTGTTTGGCCGCGACAAGAACCCGGCGCACATCGAGAAGCTCCTGCGCGAGCTCTCGCTTTGGGACAAGAGGGATTCCAAGATCATGGACTTATCCGGTGGCATGAAGCGCCGCCTCATGATCGCCAAAGCGTTGTCGCACGAACCTTCAATCCTGTTTCTCGATGAGCCCACCGCCGGCGTCGACGTCGAACTACGCCGCGACATGTGGGAGATGGTTCGCGAGCTACGACAGGGCGGCGTGACCATCATCCTGACGACGCACTACATCGAGGAGGCGGAGGAGATGGCCGACCGCATCGGGGTGATGAGCAAGGGCGAGATCATCCTGGTGGAAGACAAAGACACGCTCATCCACAAGCTTGGCAAGAAGCAGCTGACACTGCACCTCCAGCACCCTCTCGCGAGCATCCCTGGAGATCTGGCCGGTCACCCGCTCGAACTATCGGAGGACGGGGCCGAGATCGTCTACACGTTTGACGCGCAGGGCGAGCATACGGGCATCGCCGCATTGTTGCGGAGCCTCAATGAGCACGGCGTCGAATTCAAAGACGTCCAATCCAGCCAGAGCTCACTCGAGGAGATTTTCGTCAATCTCGTGAAGGAGGAGGGATGAATTTCCACTCCATCCGGGCCATCTACAAGTTTGAGATGGCGCGCACAGGGCGAACGCTGATGCAGAGCATCGTGTCTCCGGTGCTTTCGACCTCTCTCTACTTCGTGGTGTTCGGCTCGGCGATCGGATCACGAATGGTCGAGATCGACGGGGTGAGCTACGGCGCGTTCATCGTGCCCGGGCTCACGATGCTGTCTTTGCTGAACCAGAGCATCTCCAACGCTTCGTTCGGAATCTACATGCCGAAGTTCAGCGGGACTATCTACGAGATCCTCTCCGCACCGATCTCTTACGTCGAGATCGTGATTGGCTACGTGGGAGCGGCCGCCACCAAATCAACCGTACTCGGAATTCTCATCTTGATAACCGCGCGGTTCTTCGTCGACTACGAAGTGGTGCATCCGTTCTGGATGATCGGATTCCTGGTGCTGACTGCGGTCACGTTCAGCCTCTTTGGCTTCATCTTGGGCATCTGGGCCGATGGCTTTGAGAAGCTCCAAGTCGTCCCGATGATGATTGTGACGCCGCTGACCTTCCTCGGCGGGAGTTTCTACTCGATCGACATGCTTCCACCCATTTGGCAAAAGATCACCTTGTTGAACCCGGTGGTATATCTGATCAGTGCGTTTCGATGGAGCTTCTACGGCGTGGCCGACGTCAGCGTGACCTTGAGCGTCGGAATGACGCTGCTCTTCCTCGCGGTCTGCCTCGGGCTCGTGCGCTGGATTTTCAAGACCGGTTACCGGCTACGAGCCTGAGGCTTCGTCGGGCCGCCGGATTACTGTAGATTGCGGCCATGAGGTCGAGGTGGTTCGTCACATGGGCGCTGGTGTTGGCTGGAGCCTGCAGTACGGAGGCTACGGGTTCGGGCGTCGATAGGGACGCCGACGTCGTCCTCGAGGTACGGTTTGATCAGCGAAGGCACCGCGTGGGGCGGTTGATCGCCTGGAACATCGGGGCCGGCAGCCGATATTCACCACGAGACGGGTCGCGTCATCCTGAATGGCGCACCGAAGACACCACGGAATCTCTTCGACGTTTGTCCGAGATCAGGCCCGCCAATGGCGACCGACCACTCGTTCGCTTCAGCGGACTTCAGATCGACGGCACGATTGGGTTCGATGGCTATCACTTTTTCGATTTCGCCGATCCGCAAGGCGAGCCCATGCCGACCGACAACGTCGCGCCCTTCGAGTACATGGCGATGGTCGACGAGATCGACGCCGACCCGTTGATCATGTTGAATTTCGGCTCAGGCACCGCGGAGGAAGCGAGCGACTACGCGCGCCACCTCGTGGGCACCGACGAAGCAGATCCCTTCGTTGCAGCTCGCGCGTTCTGGGGCCGGGAAGAGCCTTGGCCCGTGATCTTCTACGAGATCGCCAACGAGATCTACGAACCCTTCAACACGGGCAATGCGAGCGGTGGCAACTATAGCTACGCCAACCCGGATGCCAGGAACGGCGGGGACCCCGCTTGGTTCGGGAAACCGGCGTCGTCCGTGCAGAACTACACCGACCGAGCACTCGAGTACGTCGATCGCGTGGTCGCGATTCAGCCCGAGGCCAGGTTCTACATTCCCCTGACACAATCAACGTGGACGGGATGGGGCGGCCCTGAGCAGTCACTGCCGGTCCTCGCCCCCCTTCTCGAACGCCCCGAGGTCGTGGGCGTAGTGGTGCACCAGTACATCATCGACGACGGTCAGAATGCGCACGGCTGGGTAAAAGCCCAAGACGCCTGGCTGCTAAGTAGCGGCGACTTCTACAAGCCGTTGTTTGAAGAGCTTCGGGTCATGCTTGATGAGCTCGACCGCGACGAGCCGCTTCAGCTCACCGTGACCGAGTATCTCGGGGCGGCCCTGGATCCGATGGGAAGTCTCTATGCGGCGGACCTGTCCGTGGCGGATATGTTGCTTCTATACGCAGAGTTAGGGGTCGACCTCGCAGTCGAGCATCTGACGCTTGCCGAGGACCCCGCGAGCAATCCGATCGTGAGAGATTGGCACAAGCCTTTCTTCAAGAGCGCAGGGGGTTTGATGAATCGACCTGCCTTCGAGATCACGAAGTTGTTCGCCGAGCATCTCTGGCATCATGTCGCCACGATCCTCCCCTTGGAGCTGGACAGCTCTCGACAGGCTCTTGGCGATAAGGGGTACGACTATGACGTCGTGCGCGCGGTTGCGTTCGTGTCGGACACCGGCGAGTCGGGCAGCGTCGTACTATTGAACCGAGACCTCGAGCAGGCCCAATCGGTCGAGCTCGTCCTGCGAGACGGAGACACCGTCGCGGCCGTCCGCAGCGTCGCGCCGAAAGACCTCTGGGCGGACACACTCGAAATCGCGGGAGAAGTGAAGTCCGTTTCGTTTGAACAAATCGGAACGAGCGCGCGGCTGACGCTACCTCCTCATTCATTCACGGCTGTCGCCGTCGAGCGCACCTCGAAATGAACCGCTCGGCACATTCGACCTGGGCCCTCATCAAGAGATACCCGATCTTCGCCTTGTTCATCGCCAGCTACACAGTCGTCCATGTGGTGTTCGAGTACAATTTCTGGTTCACGAGCGGCGAGCTGGTGTTTGGAAAGTACGCCGTGGCCGGAGATGGGAACGCACTCGTGATCGCCCGGAAGGTCTACTTCGCCAAGGGAACCTGGATGTTCGCGTTCATCTGGTTGCTCGTGGCGCGCCTGCCGTTGCGTACCGCCCTGTCGTATTCGTTCTTGCTATACAGTGTCGAACTCTTCTTCTTCTTCGAGATACGGCCGTATCTCGTACTCAACTTGCTGCTCGCGGTCGGACTCCTCATCGAACTACTGCTGAAGCCGGAGCGTGGAACTCACCTAGCTGCTTAACCGAACGCGCCTTATGAGCATCTGAGAGGAGGCTTCTATGACAGAAAAGGGAGTCGTTGTTGTCACTGGCGCGTCCACGGGAATCGGTGCGGCCTGCGCGGTCGGGTTGGCGAAGCGCGGGTACGCGGTGTACGCGGGGGTTCGCAAGCCCGAAGATGGGAACCGTCTGCAAGCCGAAGGCGGCGAGAACCTCACGCCACTCATCATCGATGTAACCGACCAAGCAACGATCGACGCCGCGGCAGAGCGCGTCCAACAAGAGCGACGAGGGCGCCCATTCCGCGGCCTGTTCAACAACGCAGGTATCTCGGTCAACGGCCCGCTCGAGTTTGTGAAACCGGAAGACCTTCGCTGGCAGTTGGAGGTCAACTGTGTCGGGCAGCTCGCCGTTACCCAAGCGTTTCTCCCGATGCTCCTCGAATCCAAAGGTCGCATCATCACGACTGGTTCGG
>CAYZDM010000072.1:0-9233 GCA_964476875.1 uncultured Sandaracinaceae bacterium
CAAGCCAACGACGCGGTCCTGGCCACCCTGGCTTGCGCGCGGGGCCCGTCTTCTTCGCCCCCGCCATGCATCACCGGATGTGGTCGCATGAAGCGACAAAGGCGAACATCCGGACGCTCACCGAGCGGAATGCCATCGTCCTCGGCCCTGTCACTGGTCCGCTGGCCAACGGCGAAATCGGCGAGGGGCGAATGGTGGAACCCGAGGATATCGCGGCGGCCGTCGAATCACACCTGGCCCACTCCGATGACCTGTCGGGCGCCAAAGTGTTGATCACTGCGGGTCCGACCCACGAGGATCTCGACCCCGTACGCTTCCTCGGCAACCGATCGACCGGGCGGATGGGCTACGCGATCGCGGCGCAGGCGCTCCGGAGGGGCGCTGCGGTGACCATCGTGAGTGGTCCCGTGCACCTGACAGTCCCCTCAGGGGCCGAAGTCGTTCAAGTGCGCTCTGCAGAGGAGATGCACGCGGCAGTGATGTCGCGTTTCGATCACTTCGACGTGGCCATCATGGCCGCCGCGGTCGCCGACTATCGCCCGGAGCAATCCGAGCCACACAAGATCAAAAAGGCCGGGAGCCTCCAGCTCGAGCTCGTCCGCAACCCGGACATTCTGGCTAGCGTCGGGGCGCAACGGGGCAAGCGACCCGCGGTCCTCGTGGGCTTCGCGCTAGAGACTGAAAACCTCGAACGATCGGCCCGCGACAAGCTCGAACGAAAGGCGGCTGACCTGATCGTCGCCAACGAAGCGAGTGCGGGACTAGGCCGCGACACCAATCGTGCCACGCTCGTCGACGCAACGGCGGCTACTCCTTTGCCCCAAATGAGCAAGACGGCCCTCGCCGATCAGATCCTCGACCGCGTACGCACGCTGTTGAACAACCCCGCGCCCCGGCTTCGACGAGAAACCGAACAAGGCGCCCCCAATTAATTGGAACCCATCGTGACGCGTCCTCTCATCAGCTCTTTTTTGGCTCACCTCGACGGACAAGCGTCCCGCGAGGTCGCCCTGCAGGCCTACCGAGAGGTCGAAGAGAAGCACGGCGTTCGCATCTACGACGACCACGACGCCCGCGTCGCGCCTGGTGCGTTCAAACCGCACATGCCGATCTCCGAAGAGCGGGTCCGAACACTGACGCGAAGCTGGGAACAGTTCGATCGCGCACTCGAGCCGTTGGGCCGGGGCGCGGAGCGTGAGCTGGTCATTCGGTCGCTTGGTCCGTTCGTATCCGACACCGGCCTTTGGGTCGCGGGCGCTGACCTGGCCGCCGACCACCTGTTCATCTTTCGCTCCGGCGAAGTGGGTTCTTGGACCAGTGAACAGTGGGACCAGCATCTGGCCAACTGGGCCGCGGTCAAACAATACCTCGGCCGCGACGATTGGACCGCAGAGCGCCTAGTGACACAGGTTCGGAAGGCGCCTCGCTACCAGGAATGGGCGAAGCTCTTGCGAAGCCTCATCGCTGAAGCGCGCGGCGTTGCAGTTCGCACGTAGTCAAAAGAAGTCGACCGGCCCGGCGCCTTCGCGCAAGACGACCGCCTCACCTCCGCTGAGATCGATGATCGTCGAGGGCTCGATGCCGCCCCAGCCTCCATCGACGAACGCATCGGCGTGCGAGAATCGAGCGTTGAGCTCGTCGGGGTCATTGAGGACCTCGCCATCTATCATCGCGGATGTCGACACGATCGGGCTCCCGAGCTCGTTGAGGAGGGCGAGCGCCACGGTGTCGTCCGGAACCCGGATCCCTACCGTCTTCTGCTTGCGGACGAGGAGCTTGGGCACCTCACGCGTCGCATTGAGTACGAACGTGTAGGGGCCGGGTACCAAGCGCTTCATGATCCGGTAGGCGAAATCGTCGACGTGAGCGTAGCGGGCGATCTTGCTCAGATCGGGGCACATGAAGCTCAGGGGGTGATCCTTCTTGAGACGGCGAATCTGGTAGATGCGTTCGACGGCCTTTTTCTGGTGGATGTCGCAGCCGAGGCCGTAGACCGTCCCCGTCGGGTAGACCATCACGCCGCCGCGGCGCAGCACCTCGATGGCTTGTTGGACCAGCCTGGGCTGAGGGTGAGTGGGGTGAATCTCGATCCGCATTGGGGCGTCGGAGGAGGTAACGAGGGCATTGGGTGACGTCAAGGCGACGACGGCTACCCAACCCCTAACAAATGCGCTAACTAGTCGCCCGAAAATGACAGAAGAACGAGACCCCCGACCGTACCTCGTGATCACGGTCCTTTTAGACAGTTCCGCACGGCCTGCTGAGATCAGCCGAAGCCACGGCGACGCGTACGAACGCTCGCTGAACGCCAGCCAGGGCCAGGACATCGCCGGACTGGAGCTCGTTGAGCTCCCGATCGCGGCCCCGGTATTCAAGGCACTACGCCGACCACTGGCTGTACCGGGAGACGCGGTCGGGCTTTACGATGTCTTTCCGCTGGCGAGCCATCTCAAGCCTGAGTTCCGAAAAATTGCGGGACAGTTCCTGGCAGCCGAGGCACTTTGGACGATGGAAGAGCAAGGACTTCTCGGCGGCGTCCCCGTCAACGTGAAGCTCAAGGTCCCCAAAGGATGGAAGACGGACCCCAAGGACATCCATCAACACCTAATCGGCGAAGGCGCGCTTGAGCTGACCGAATCGGGCATCGAGGCGTACAAGGCGATCAAGGCAGCCTGGGACGCTCCGGTCGCAAACTGACGCGACGAGCGTGCTCCGTTTCTAGTTCAGCGAGTGTGGACGCTCGAGGAGGAACGGCGCGATCTTCGCGTCGAACTGGGCTCCGTCCGCTCGGTGCATCTGATACGTCCCGTGCATCGTTCCACGCTCGGTAGTCAGGACAGCCCCGCTGCTGTAGCGGAAGCCTTCACCCGGACTGAGGACCGGTTGCTCGCCGACGACCCCTGGGCCTTTGACCTCTTCGACGTCGCCGACACCATCGGTGATGGTCCAGTGACGAGAGCGGAGCTGAACGACCTCGCTCCCGCGATTGGTGATCGTGATCGTGTACTCGAACACGAAGCGCCTCATCAATGGAAGTGACTCGTCCTTGAGATAGCGGCTTTCCACCTCAATGACGATCCCGTTGGTTTCGGCTCGCGAGGTGGTTTTCGGTCGTTTGTTCACTGCAACACCTCGAAGTTGGCCGCCGAATCGACGAGGGAGCAAGCGGCCCGGCAAGATTCGGAGTGTGTCGCAGAGCAACGGGCAGTGCCAGTCCTTCGGCGGGCTCGAGGGCCAGCGACGGGCAGGCCTAACTACGGCCGGTGCAGAGCCTCGCGCAGCGCCGCGCCAAACTCCGCGATGGCCTCACGGGCGCGCGGAAGCACGCTCATGGTGCCGAATCCGTGCGGAAGGTCATTGACGTGCAGGTGCGTCACGGGAACACCGGCCGCCCGGAGCTTCGCCACATAGTCTCGCCCTTCCTCGCAGAGCAGATCGAACTGAGCCGTGACGACGATGGCTGGGCACAAGCCCTCATGCGACTCCAGATAGAGCGGCGCGGCGCGTGGTGCCCCCGACATGCCCCCGGGCAAGTAGGTCTCGGCGAACCAGCGCAGGGTGTCCCAGTCGAGCCCGTAGCCCGTTTGAAGCTCCGCCTTCTGGCGACCTGCGTGTTCGAGATCGGCGACGCCGGGGTAAATCAGAAGCTGAACGCACGGCAGTGGTATGCCCTCGTCGCGGGCGAGCAACGACACGACGGTGGAAAGATTCCCGCCGGCACTGTCGCCACCCACCGCGAGCCGCTCTGGGGCGATGCCCAGCTCGACTGCCTGCTCGCGAACCCATCGATATGCGTCGTAGCAGTCCTCGATCCCTGCGGGGAAAGGATGCTCCGGCGCCAATCGATAATCGACGGAGACCACGACGCAATCCGCTGCCGCGCATAGTCGTCGACATAGGGTGTCGTGCGTGTCGATGCTGCCGATCGCGAATCCGCCGCCGTGGTAGTAGACCAGGCCTGGCCTGGCCCCGTTGTTGTCTCCACCCCGGGGATAGAACGCGCGCGCGCGACGGGGTCCGGCACGCGTTGGAATCGTGAGTTCGGTCGTGCGCCCGATCGGTGGCGGTGCCGCCTCGAGGACCCGGCACAGGCGTGCATAGTAACGACGCGCCGATTTCGGAGTCATCTTCGACATCGAACGTTCGACGACTCTTCCGATCGTGAACATGTACTGAGCGCGCCGATCGAGCGATTCGCCATCGACCGTCCGGCGGTCTTTGGTCACCCGACGCACGAACGACTCGGAGGCAAGAAGCAAGCGACCAGCTGCGCCGGCCTCAATTCTTTGAAACGGTGTCATTTCCATGCGCGACCCAACGTAGCCGCCCGATGACGTTTCGTCGAAGTTGAAGCGACGAGTTTGTGCGTTCCTTAGGCAGTCGATTTGTTCGACGATCGGCGGTACCCTCCGGCGCAACTCAGATGCTAGCCCCACCTCGCCCGGCCTCGGTGCCGACCGCCCGCACCGCCGCGTTGCGGATCACGTCCTGCCTCTCTCGGGGGATGCTCCTGTCGCTCTTGTCGGCCCTGGCCGCTGCCTCGCCGGCGATCGCGCAGCGGGTGTTGCCGCATCCGGATCCCGTATTCGACGGGACGATAGAACGCACGCTTCAAGGGTCCAAGGCCGACTATCCACCGCCGCTACGACCTCCCCCGAAAGCGCCGAACGTAGTCGTCATCCTCGTGGACGACGCGGGCTTCGGCAACCCCTCGACCTTTGGCGGCCCCGCGCGAACCCCCACGCTAGACGCGCTCGCTGCACGCGGCCTTCGCTACAACCGCTTCCACGTGACGGGGCTCTGCTCCCCCACCCGCGCCGCACTGCTGTCCGGGCGCAATCATCACAGCGTTGGCTTCGGAATGGTGTCCGAGGTGCACAGCGGCTTTCCCGGCTACGACGCGCACTGGCCGAAGAGCGCGGCGTCGCTTGCGAAGATCCTGAGCGACAACGGATACAGCACCGCGGCGATCGGCAAGTGGCACCTTACGCCCGACGACGAACAGGGTCCCGCCGGCCCCTTCGATCGCTGGCCGAACGCAATGGGGTTCGACTACTTCTGGGGCTTCCTCGGAGGCGAAGACTCACACTACGACTCGATGATCGTCGAGAACAACTCGATCGTCGGCGTCCCGACGCAGAAGGAGTTCTATCTCACGACGGCGATGGCTGACCACGCGATCGCCTGGATGCGAAGCCAGCAGAGTCAGTCTCCCGATCAGCCCTTCTTTCTCTACTTCGCCACGGGCGCGAGCCACGCCCCACATCATGTCCACAAGGACTGGGCCGACAAGTACAGCGGTCAGTTCGATGCGGGTTGGGACGCGCTGCGCGAATCGACGTTCGCGCGTCAGAAGCAACTAGGCGTGATCCCCGAGAACGCGAAGCTGACGCCCCGACCCGACGCGATTCCCGCCTGGGATTCACTGTCCGCCGAGGAAAAAAAACTCTTCGCCCGACAAATGGAAGTGTACTCCGGCTTTCAAGAATGCACCGACCACGAGATTGGTCGTGTGCTTGCGAACCTCGACGTGATGGGACTCTCGGATGACACCCTCGTCGTCTATATCTTCGGCGACAACGGCGCGAGCATGGAGGGCAGCGTCACGGGGACCTTCAACGAGATGACCGTTCTCAACGGCATTCCGCTCACCATCGAGCAGCAGCTCGAAGCGATCAAGGTGTATGGGGGCATCGACGTCTGGGGCGGTCCTCGTACCGCGCCGCACTACGCGGCGGGCTGGGCATGGGCTGGCGACACGCCGTTTCAATGGGGCAAGCAGGTGGCCTCGCATCTCGGAGCCACGCGGAACCCCATGGTTGTGGCCTGGCCAAGGCGAATCAAAGATTTGGGGGGTCTACGGAGCCAGTTCACCCACGTCACCGACCTGGCGCCGACGATCCTCGAAGTGGCCGGACTCTCCGCACCTGAGCTCGTCGACGGAACTCGGCAAACACCGATGCACGGAAAGAGCTTCGCCGACAGTTTCGTCGACGCGAACGCCCCGGGACACCACACGCAACAGTACTTCGAGATCATCGGCAACCGCGCGATGTACAAAGACGGTTGGATGTGGAGCTGCCGCGTCCCGCGCGTCCCGTGGCAGTTGGACCCAGAGACGATTGCGCGGTTTGCCCCAGGCCGTTGGAACCCAGAGGACGACGCGTGCGAACTCTACGATCTCGAACATGACTTCTCACAGGGTGAAAACCTCGCGTCCAAGCATCCCGACAAGATGCGCGAGATGGAAGCGCTCTTTTGGGACGAAGCCGCGCGCAACCAGGTGCTGCCCCTCTTCGGCGGGCTCGCGCAGCTATGGGGCATGGGGCCTCCCTCGGCCCAGGGCCCCAAACAGGTCACGTTTTACCCGGGCATGCAGAACGTCTCGCCGGGGATGATTCCCCAGCTCTACAACCGCTCATTCGCGATCACGGCCGACATCGAGGTTCCCCACAACTGGTGTCTGTTCTCGCTGTGCTACGGAGCCGACGGCGTCATCGTGGCCAACGCCAGCTTCCTCGGAGGATTCTCGCTCTATGTCCTCGGCGGCAAGCTCCGGTACACCTACAGCTTCGTTGGCGTCAAGGTCGATGACCTCATCGCATCGGAGCCCTTGCCGGAGGGCAAAGTGCAGGTGCGCTACGAGTTCACGGCGGACGAACCAGGCAAGATGGCAACCGGCGGAACGCATCGACTCTTCGTCGGGGGCGAGCAAGTCGCAGAAGGAGCGCTCGAGCACACCGTGCCGGTCCGCTTCTCAGGCTACGCAGGCCTCGACATCGGGCAAGACAACGGCTTGCCCGTGTCACCCAACAAAATCTACTACCTTCGCGCCCCCTTCCCGTTCGCGGGAAGCATCGAGCGGGTGGTGTTCGACGTGCAATGAGCGTCGAGCTCCAATCGGACTGACCGAGCGGGCCAGTGACCTAGCCGCGGGGAAACGGCTCCGCATGACGCATTCGCCACATCAGCAGAAGGGGAATGATCGTGTACGGAATGTTCACTACGAACACGCCCCACAGATTAGCGTGCGCCCGATTCGTTTCGTCGAGGAACTCGAAACCGAAATAGACGGCCGTGGAATACACAATCGCTGACCCGTACAGAAGGGCGGGCACGCGTATCCAGTTGCGACTGCGCACGAACGCGTAGATGAGGACCAAATAGAAAGGGCCAAACACGTACGCATCGATCCCGCACATGATTCGCAGCCACAACGGCGTATCGAGAAAAATCGGGTCGAACGAGCGCGCGTACCAATACCAAGAGCGTCCGAAGATGTCCGTCGTCGTCCCGAGGTCGACCCCGAACACGATGAACTGCTCGTACACCAGAGACGAAACCGCAAACAAGCAGAACCAGAACACCAGAAACGCATCGAATGGTCGGCGACGAAGCGGCATGAATGGGACTCCGGACGCTACAGATCCGAGCGCGAGGTCAGGGGCTCATTTCGTATTCGTCTTTGAGATCGTACACCGTCTGCCAAACACGCTCGTAGCGCCCTTGGTCCGAGACGGGCTTGCGGATCATCTCGAGACAAGCTGCCATCTGCGTCTCACTGCTCGAGGGCTTCGAGTACAGGTTCAGCGCGTGTCGTGAGAAATCGCGAACCATGAAGTCGAAGATCTGGTCCACGACATCGTCGGAGACATCGTAGATCTTCGCGTTCTCCAAGATCAGTTGCCCATAGACCACCAACGCGAAGATCTCACCGCCCGCGAGCAGGAACTCGATGTCCTTGCGCTGCCCTTCGTCGGGCGGCGCTGCGAGCAGCATCTTTTTGTAGGCCTCGATTTGCTCACGGAAAACCTTCAAGTTGGCCGTGTCCCGACTCGAGTACGCGATGTTGTAGTCGTGAAACTGGATCTTGGCGAGCCCCTTGGTCGGGCCCTGGTCGAAGAGAAAGTCATCGTTGGCGGCCTGATCTTGCCGTGAGACCTCGGCGAAATCGCCAGGCGCAAAGAAGTAGTTCGCCATGAACTTCACGATGAGGGCGATGTTGACGTGCACGGTGCCTTCGAGCTTCGGAAGCGCACGAATGTCGACCGCGGCCTGCTCGAAGAACATGTCCTTCTCGAAACCCTTGGCCGCAATGACGTCCCAGAGCAGGTTCATCACGTCTTCGCCCTGCGTGGTGACCTTCATCTTCACCATGGGGTTGTAGAGAAGGTAGCGGCGGTCCTCAGGCGACGCGACCCGCATGTAGTCGGCTGCACGAAGCGCGAAGAGCTTCATCGCGACCAAGCGCGCGTATGCATCGGTGAACATCTGCTTCACATGCGGAAAATCGGTCACGTGCATCTTGTAGAGGCGTCGATTCGCCGCGTGATGAATCGCCTCATACAGCGAATGGGTGCACATGCCGATCGACGCCCATCCAAGGTTGTACTTGCCGATGTTGACCGTGTTGAGCGCGCTATTCCACGCGTGATCACCCCTGGCGATGATGTCGGCTTCGGTGATCGGATAGTCCTGAAGCTCGTACTCGGAGACGTAGTTCTGGCTGGCGCAGACGTTCTTCACCAAGTTGTAGTTTTCGTGCTGCGAGTCAGCGCCGAAGAAGACGTACTCCCCTGTGTCCGAGTCCATGCCGAACGTGGAGACGATGGCCGCCTTGTTCCCGTTGCCAATGTAGTACTTCCGTCCGCTCGCCGTGTAGCGGCCATCGCCTTGGGGCGTGAGCGTCATGTCGGTCGAGTACACATCCGCGCCGTGCTCCTTCTCGGAAAGGCCAAACGCGAAAATCCCGCCTTCCTGCAGTGCATCAGCCGCTCGCTTCTTGATGGCCTCGTTCTCGCTCATCCAGATCGGCCCGAGCCCGAGAACCGTCACCTGCCACGTGTACCAATATTGGAGTCCGTAGAAGCCAAGGATCTCGGCGAACTCGCAAACGCGCCAAGTGTCCCAGCGCGAGTCGGCCGCCCCATTGCCTGCGGGCGTACACATCGTCGCGAAGATCTTTTCTTCTTTGACGAAATCGAGGAAGTCCGCGTACCAAACCTGCGCGTGGTAGTCGTCCTTGATTCGGCCTTTGCCTTTGCGCTCGAAGAACTCGATCGTCTTGAGCATGACCTCGCGGGAGCGTTCGTCTGGATACGGTCGGCGGTGCTGTTTGGGATTGAGGAGAATCATCGTCCCGTAGTGATATCACGGGCGCGGCGGTCGGTAACTAGCCAAAGGCGTCAGGCGGCCGATGTGGGCTCACCGAGGAGCTGCTGTCGGTTGAGGAC
>CAYZDM010000073.1:0-9122 GCA_964476875.1 uncultured Sandaracinaceae bacterium
TGCCTACCGCGCCGCGCAGACGGCCAAAGTGCTGGAGGCGACGCTATGACCTCGCTACTGCCGGGTTCGACGGTCGGCATCATCGGCGGAGGACAGCTTGCCCGCATGATGGTGCTCGAAGCGCGACGCATGGGCTACCGCTCCTGCGTGCTCTCCCCCCGGAACAGCGACCCCGCCGTGGATCTGTCTAACGAGTGGGTGGCCGGCGAGGTCGATGATGAGGAGGCGGCAAAGCGCCTCGCGCGACGCAGTGATGTCATCACCGTCGACACCGAGCACGTCCCGGCGTCGATACTCGAGGATCTCGCACTCATCCGCCCCGTGCGACCTTCCGCTTCAGTGCTTCGAACGGTCCAGGATCGCCGTGTCCAGCGCGCGTTTCTGCGACGAATCGCGGCGCCCCAGCCTCGGTGCGAATCGATCACCTCGATCGAGGCTCTCGAGCAACATGCCCGACCTTTCGCCTTCCGCGGCGTGCTCAAGAGCGCGCACGCTGGGTACGACGGGAAAGGCCAGGCGGTCATCCAGTGCGAACAGGATCTCCCCGGCGCCTGGGAAACAGTCGGAAGGCGCGCGGCCGTCCTCGAGGAGTTCGTCGACTTCGATTTCGAGATCTCGATCCTCCTCGCGCGAAATCCACGCGGAGATCTGCGGTTCTACCCGGTCGCGCTGAACACGCATCGGCATCAAGTGCTGCGGTCGACATTTGCTCCGGCGCCGATCGACGCAGCCCTCGAAGCCGAAGCGATCGAAATCGCGGGCCGCATCGCGAACGCGCTCGACCACGTCGGCATGATGGCAGTCGAGATGTTCGTGGTGGGCGGAAGGAAACTCCTCGTCAACGAGATTGCCCCACGCCCCCACAATAGTGGGCACTTCACCTTCGGGGCTTGCGGGACCTCTCAGTTCGAGCAGCACCTGCGCGCCGTGGTGGATCTGCCCTTGGGCGACCCGGCACTGTCACGACCGGCTGCCATCGTGAACATCTTCGGCGACCTTTGGCTCCAAGGTCAACCGGATTGGACAGCGGTGTTCTCGACGCCCGAGGCTCACCTTCACCTCTACGACAAAGTCGAACCAAGACCGGGAAGAAAGATGGGTCACGTGCTCGTCCTCGGTCAAGACCCGTTTGGGGCGCTTCAGGTCGGGGAACGAATTCTCGAACAACTCAGCGTCCGCCCCTCCGTCACACCGAAGGAAGTTCGGGAGACATCATTGACTTCGGTCGAGCGATGAACCCGACGAAAGAAAAGGCCATGAAGATTACGTTAGCAATGGGTGATGGAATCGGTCCGGAGATCATGGGATCCGTACTCGAGATCTTCGACGCTGTGCGCGTTCCTCTCGAGTACGAAATCGTCGAGATGGGAAAGAAGGTAGCGCTGGCGGAGGACCATTCCGGCATCGGGGCGGCAGCCCGTAAGTCGGTCGAAGCGACGGGTGTTCTATTGAAGGGTCCCATGGAGACGCCGGGGGGGAGCGGCTATCAGAGCGTGAACGTCACGGCACGCAAGCTCTGGGGCACCTTCGCGAGCAAGCGCGTCTACCGCACGCTCCCCGGTGTTCCCATGCCATTGGGCTTCACCCGCCTCGATCTCACCATGGTGCGAGAGAACATCGAGGACACGTACGGAGCAGTCGAGCACATGCAGACCCGCGATGTTGCGCAGTGCCGCCGCTTCATTACTCGCCCCGGGAGCGAGCAGGTCCATCGATACACCTTCGAAATGGCCGCGAGGAAGGGGGCACGGCGAGTCACCTGCGCCCACAAGGCGAGCATCATGAAGCTCACCGACGGATTGTTCCTCGAGACGTTCTACGAGGTGGCGAAGGATTTTCCGCAGATCGAAGCGGACGACATCCTCGTCGATGCCCTCGCGATGCACCTCGTGCTGGAGCCCACGGCCTTCGACGTGATCGTGCTTCCGAACTTCCAGGGCGACATCCTGACTGACCTAGCTGCCGGCCTGGTCGGAGGGTTGGCGTACGCGCCCTCGGCCAACATCGGAGATGGCATCTGTATCTTCGAGGCCGTCCACGGCACCGCGCCCGCCATCGTCGGGCAAGATCTCGCGAATCCGGCCGCGTTGCTCCTCAGCGGGACGATGATGCTTCGTCACGTCGGATTGGTGAGGCACGCGTCAGTCATCGAAAAGGCGCTCGAACGGACGCTCACGAGCATGCACCGTCGGCCGGACCTCGGCCAACCCATTCCCGTCTTTCGGACGTCTGTCTTCTCGAAAAAAATGATCGAGGAGCTCGGCGAGCTCTCGATCCCCGAAGGCGACATCCCCAAGCTCGAGATGAAACCCCGACTCGAACCGAGGATGCGCGAGAGCGAGGCGAAAGGCGAGACGGCGCTGCGGGGTATCGACGTATTCGTCGAATCTGCACTCCCTCCAGGCGCCCTCGCGGATGCCCTCCAGGGCCTCGACGACTCTCTACCGATGACGGGGATCTCGAACCGGGGCACCCAGGTCTGGCCGACAGGCTCTGCGTACACCGACTGCGTGAACCATTATCGGGTTCGCTTCGAAAGCGCGTCGGCGACGAACCAGCCGCGCATCCTTGCCCTGATAGGCGCAGTTGCAAGCCGCTTCACGCTCTGCGGTACGGAGTGGCTTCGAGAGATCGATGGCGAGCGCGGCTACTCACTAGCCCAAGGCCAGAGCGCGAACTGACTCCCGAAAGATCGACGAAAAGAACATGATCGACTGGATCCCCAAGGTCATCATCTTGGCCCCCCTCGCCCTGGTCGCAGTAGGGCTCGTACCATCGCACGCCGCTGACCGCCGGCCCGAGGGCATGCTGCGACTCGCCAGATGGGCGACCGCTCTCGCACTCGGAAGCTCGCTCTTCGCGGCCGCCTCGCTCTTCGCGACATACCCGATACGCCCGATCCAAGGTCTCGTCTTGGGCGCTTCCGGTGTTGGAGTGTCGGTGTACTACGATGCTCTCTCGGCCGTGATGGCACTGCTGGTGTCGTTCGTGGGTGCCGTCGTGATCGGGTACAGCCGCAACTACCTCGATGGCGACCCCGGCCACGGCCGCTTCGTCAAGTGGTTGTGTCTCACTCTCGCTGCGGTCTTGACCCTAACTATCTCGGGCAACCTCTTGCAGTTCACGCTCGCGTGGGTCGCGAGCAGTCTCTGTTTGCATCAGCTACTCCTTTTCTACGGCGATCGTCGAGCCGCGCGCTTGGCTGCGAGAAAGAAGTTCATCGCGAGTCGCTTGGGTGACGTCTGCCTCGTTTCGACGATGGTCTTGGTCTACCTCACCTTCGGAAGCCTCGACTTCGCGATGGTCTTCGCGAAGGCGAACACCCTCGAAGGCTCGAACAGCTTGCCGACCTCGATCCATGCCATCGCGGTCCTGCTCGTCATCGGTGCGATGCTCAAGTCGGCGCAGTTCCCCTTCCACGGTTGGCTCACCGAGGTCATGGAGACGCCAACTCCGGTATCCGCACTCTTGCACGCTGGCATCATCAACGCGGGCGGCTTCTTGATCCTTCGACTCAGCGACCTCGTCTCGCTCTCGGTGTTCGCGCTCGAGATGCTCGCAATCGTCGGCGGCTTAACCGCGCTGTTCGCGTCGGTCGTCATGCTGACCCAGACCAGCATCAAGGTGTCACTGGCGTGGTCCACGATCGCACAGATGGGCTTCATGATGTTGCAGTGCGGACTCGGAGCATTCTCTGCGGCGGCTCTTCACATCGTCGCCCACTCACTATACAAAGCACACGCGTTTCTTTCGGCGGGAAGCGTGATCGACATCTCAAGGGCTTCATGGGTTGCGAAATCGCATGGAAAGCCGCACCCCGCTCGACTAGCTGTCGCGCTCGCGGGTGCAGTCGGTCTCACATGGGTGGTCAGCCTTGCGTTCGGCGCTTCGCTGACTCAAGCGCCGGGAGTGTTCGCGCTTGGCGCCGTCATGGTGATAGGGGTGACCCACCTCGTCGCCAACGCGATCGATGAACGCCCTAGCCCATTCGTGATCCTCCGTGGGGTAGCCCTCGCCACCGGTGTCGCGGTCACCTACTTCGCCCTCCAACTCGGCGCCGAGCAGCTCATGGCCGGGAGCCTCCCCGAGAAGCAGTCCCTGCGCGGCCCCCTGGACCTCGCCATCGTCGGGGCTGTGGTCTTGCTCTTTGGCGTGGTCACTGTTCTCCAGAACACGATGCCCTACCGCATGGCAGACGCGAGGTGGCAAGCGCTTTACGTCCACCTCTTCAATGGCCTCTATGTAAACGCCATGACCAACGTCCTCGTTCAACGGTGGTGGCCCGTCCATGAGGTGACCCCGAGCCAAGGAGCCCGCCCGTGAGTTCAACGCTTGCCCAAACGACCATCAGCCCCAGGCAAATCGAAACCACACGCAAGGGAAGATCGCCGTCAGGTGCGAGGTCGGTACCCTCGCCCAGTCATGATCTGGGCCTCGCGATCACTCGCGCAACGTCTCGCATTCCACCACTTTGGCCGCTCAAGAACTTCGTTGCCGTCAATCCATTCTTGGGCCTCGCGCCGCAGACGTTCGAGGAGGCGTCTCAGACCATGAAACGCGTGGCGGGGGCGAACATGCTTCTGCCACGGCGCCGCTACCGGGCGCTGATCGCCGAGGGCCGCATCACCCAGGATGATCTGCGCGACGCCCTCAAGCTCGTGGGAAACTCGACCGCCGCACCGAAAAGCCTCTCCGATCTGAACGAGGCGATCAACGACGACCCGAAGTACATCGATACGGAGTTCGCGACCGTCACCGAGACCCTGGATCGCGTTCACGGCCTCGAGACCGACCTCCTGATGGTCGGCGAGGTCTCGAAATGGTGCGCGGCCTACTGGGATGAAGGGCAAGCGGCGTGGACGATGCCCTGGCGACGGCTTCCTTTCTATGCGGCCTGGCGAGCCTCGACTTCCCTCGACCGGACCGCGGAGGTGATGGGTTTCGCCGGGTTTCGAGGGGCGCTGGCGCATCTTCCCGCTGATCCAGTTGCAACGATCGAGGCGGTGGTCGAAGCCCTCGGGGTTCCCGACGATGTGCTCGAGAGCTACCTTCACCGTGCGCTATTCAGCGTCCGAGGGTGGGCTTCCTACGCCCGGTACCTCGGCTGGTTTCAGGAGCTCGAAGGTCACGACGACGACACCGTGACCCAAGTTTTGGCCGTGCGTCTAGCTTGGGAATACGCGCTCTTCACGCTGCATAGTGATACGAGCTTTCGCGAGGCTTGGCAGGAATCGATCGCGACGATGGAGGGCATCGTGTCGAAGCGCGACCAGGATCGAGATCTTCTCGTCGACGCGATTCTGCAAAGTGCGCTCGAAGCGTCGTATCGGCGCGCGCTCGCGGAGGCCCTTGCAACCCCTTGGGAAACATCGGGCACTCCGAAAGCACGCGCTCCTCTGCAAATGGCGTTTTGCATCGACGTTCGGTCGGAGGTCTTTCGCCGAGCCCTCGAAAACGTGGCGCCCGAGGCTGAGACGATCGGGTTCGCCGGATTCTTCGGTTTCCCCATTGAGTACGTTCCGATCGGCCAGACGCACGGTCAGGCACACTGTCCCGTTCTCTTGACCCCGAATTTCGTGGTGCCCGAGACGGTTGCGGGCGCAAGCGACGATGAAATGACCGAGATTCTCGGGCTCCGACTGTTACGACGGCGGGCTTCCAAGGCGTGGAAGTCCTTCAAGAGCTCAGCCGTCTCTTCGTTCGTGTTCGTCGAGACAGCAGGGCTCGCCTTTGCAGTGAAGCTCATCAGCGATGCGACGGGCACCACCCGCACGGTGACGCATCCGAGCGCGGACGGCCTCGACGCGAACACCGTTTCTCGCCTGGCGCCCGACATCAAACCGGGCGCGCTCGGAAGTCGAAGAACCGGTCTCGACGACGAGCAGCGGATCCAGGTCGCGGAAAACGTCCTGAGAGCGATGTCCCTGACGCGCGGTTTTGCACGACTCGTGGTGTTTGCTGGACATGGAAGCACGACCGTCAACAACCCACACGCATCTGGCTACGACTGTGGCGCGTGTGGAGGCAACCCCGGGGATGCAAACGCGAGGGTCGCAGCATCGGTCCTCAACGATGAGCGGGTCCGAGCTGCGCTTCGACAACGCGGAATTGATATTCCTGACGATACCTGGTTCGTCGGGGCCTTACACGACACGACGACCGACGAGATCCGAGTGTTCGACCGTGACGGCGTTCCCGAGTCTCACCTCGAAGATCTGCGAGGTCTCGATGGCTGGGTCGAGCGTGCTTCATCAATGGCACGCCTCGAACGCTCGGCTCTACTCAATACGGGCACGCGAAACATCGAAGAGAAAGTCATCGCGCGGAGTCGCGATTGGTCGCAGGTGCGGCCCGAATGGGGGCTCGCGCGCAACGCCGCATTCATCGCAGCGCCGCGAGCCCGGACCCGAGGGGTCGACCTCGAAGGGCGTGTCTTCCTCCATGACTACGACTCGCGTCAGGATGCCGACTGGACGGTGCTCGAGTCGATTCTCACGGCCCCCGTCGTCGTCGCAACTTGGATCAATCTTCAGTATTACGGTTCAGCGGTCGATCGAGAGGCCTTCAGCTCGGGAAACAAAGTGCTTCACAACGTAGTCGGGACGCTAGGCGTCCTCGAGGGAAACGGGGGAGACTTGAAGGCCGGCCTACCGTGGCAGTCCATCCATGATGGGCACCACCTGGTTCACGAACCACTCCGACTCAGCGTCTTCATCGAAGCGCCAACCGAGCAAATCGACGCGGTTCTCGATAAGCACGCCAACGTCCGCCAGCTCGTCGACAACGGTTGGTTGCACTTGCTGGCCCTGGGCGATGGTCACGACGCGTACTTACGGGATCGGATCGACGGCCAGTGGCTTCCGGTGGCCCAGGGCTGACAGTTGAACGAACTCAAACAGCTCGAAGCGGAGGCGATCTTTGTGATTGGTGAAACCGCCGCCCAGTTCGAGAAGCCGGCGCTCTTGTTCTCCGGCGGCAAGGATTCAATCGTCATGGCTCATGTGGCCCGCAAGGCGTTCCATCCGGCTTGGCTGCCCTTTCCGCTAGTTCACATCGATACTGGGCACAATTTCGAGGAGACCTTGGAGTTCAGAGACCGCTTCGTCGCACGAGTAGGCGCAGAGCTCGTCGTGGGGAGCGTGCAGAAGTCGGCCTCGCGCGCTCGAACTCCCAGGCGCTCACCTTGTCGAGTGGGGTGATCTTCGTGACAGGCGGCCAAATCGCGATCAACCAAAGCAATACGATGATCGTCCCGAACATCGATCTGATCTCCGAGTAACGGCCGCGAGTTGCCTCTGGTCGAACTCGCACCGCCCATCGAAGCTCAAGCGGTCGCAGCCTTGAGAATACCGATCAGTCTTCCAGAGACGAGACGTACGCGAGTGCGACGGTGGCTGCGGACTCGACCACCTCTGGGGCGGCGTTCGAACGAATGAGCGTGAGCTGGCCGATCGCGTGACTCGTCAGATAGGCCGCCGTGGCGTCGAGGTCGGCCGACGGCGAGAGGTCCCCGTTGGCCCGTGCGTTCTCGAGGGCGTTTCGAAAAGCGGCGCGGATGCGCCTGATGTACGCCCGAACGTGTTTCCGGGCGAGGGGGTCGTTGGCTGCGCGTTCTGAGGCGGTGTTGCACAGGAGGCAACCTACCCCCGCGAACCCACTCGCGCGCGCACCGTCGCGCCACATCGACAACAAGGCTCGAATGGCGCCCACTCCCGTATCGCCTGCCTCGAGCGGTCCGAGGAAGGCTGTGACTGCGGTTTCGTTGTGGAGACGTAAGGAGGCTTCAAACAGTTCCTGCTTGCTACCGAACTCGGCGTAGAGGCTCTTCGGGTTGATCCCCAAGTCTTCGACGAGGTCGGCGATCGACGTTGCGCTGTAGCCCTTGGCGTTGAACAACGAACGCGCTCGGGCGAGCTTCTCTTCTGGATCGAAGGTCTTGTTGCGTCCCATCGAAGACTCATCATTGGCGCCAAAATCACATTTGACAATAGGTAAGCGATCATTTACTTATATTGCATGAATGAATCCCGCACTGCATTGCTTCTCCGAACGTCGGCCGTCCTGTGGTGGATCTGGGGCCTCTTTCACTTGTTCATCGGGGTTGCCCTACTCGTCTTCCTGCGCGGCGAGCATCCGGTCGGACAGCTGGCGGTGATCCCGGGCCTTCTAGACCTGTCGTTCATGGGAACCCCCTTGCGTTTCGCGCCCGTCGCGACCCTCGAGCAGTACTCCGCCAACCTTGCGTGGATCGGAGCGGTCGTGACGGTCGGCGGCGTGTACGTCTGGCGCGGAAGCAAGAACGCGATCTTTTTCTGCGCGCTCATCGCAGGCTTGAGCGACCTCGCGTACTTCATGTTCATCGATCTTGCGGGCTACGCAGATCCGCCGGGACCTCAGATGACCTACATCTGCGCAACTGCGATCGCGCTCAGCCTCTTTGCGTACTTCAAGGGTGTCGCTCCCTCGAAAACATCTCTAACCGGAACGCCCACCTGAACGCCGGCCTTGTCTACTGACTGGTGTTTTCACCGAACTGGGAGTCTTCACCGCACTGGGTCGCTCCCGCTACACCCTGACCAAACTGCATGACGGTCGCGTTCTCATTGCCGGTGGCGTCATAGACAACATGGGCATCAGCAGCCTGGATGTAATCGATCCGAAACACGCGCTTCAACTACAACTCGGCCATCATCGATACCCGCAACGAGCAGATGCTCGCGAACCTCGTCCGACTCCGGTATCGAGACACTCCCTGTTTCATCGAAGTATCGAGCGTCGCGACCCAGTACGTGGTGGGTGTTGCAGGCTCGGCATCGGCCGGCGGAATCGGTGGACCGGGCAGTCGCGCAGTGGGAGACGTTGGGGGTGACGTGCACTATGAAGCCCGAGCCACTATCACGTACACGCCGCTTCAAGGCGAAACGTTCGTGAACCGCCTGTTGTCGCCCGTGCCGATGGGGGCGATTGTGCTCCTCAGTCACTCGGGTTGGCGGTTCGAGCGTCTCCTGCGCTGCTGTGAGCATAGCCAATTCAAAGGCCCTCTCCGCGCGACGCCCCACGCGACATAACGATTAGTACCGCGCAATTCGGCGCTCACCGTCATCCCGATGGGCTAAGAGAGC
>CAYZDM010000074.1:0-9111 GCA_964476875.1 uncultured Sandaracinaceae bacterium
ACCTGGGCTATGTAGAACACGACGATGCGGTTCGAACATGCTCACGCAAACGTCGCCCGCTTCTTCTCGAGAGTCCGGGATGCCGCGCGAGCCGCAACATCGAGAAGATAGCGCGAAGGCTGTTTGCGTCGCAGGACGGTCGCCGGGACCGCGCTCCATGGCGTGACGTACCGCCGGGCTCGCATCACGATCTGCTCGAGGTCGAGCGGGGTGCAACCGACGAGGAAATTCGGCGCGCATACAAACGGATGTGCAGCGTCTTCGATCAAGAGAACTTGGTGACGTTCGGGCTGTTCGACGAGGAGGGACTCGCCGCCGCACGCGCCCGGATCGACGAGGCATATGACGTTCTTCTCGATCCAGCGCGCAGGCGCCCCTACGAGATGTCGGTATTTCCAGAGGCTCCGGAAGCCAAGGACGAGGCGAAAGAAGAGCAGCTGCCGACCGGAGAGTTGCCGCCGGCTCCGAGCATTACCCCGGACACCGATTTTGGCGGGGCGCTTCTCCGCGCGGTCCGAGAGTCGCAGGGCACCAGCCTTCAACAGATCAGCGAACGCACCAAGGTCGGACTCAACTATCTTCGGTGCATCGAAGATGATGATTTCGACGCCTTGCCTGCCGCGGTCTACGTGCGGGGTTTCGTCACAGAGTTCGCCAAATGTTTGAGACTCGACCCAGAACAGGTGAGTCAGAGCTACCTGCGACGCTACCGTGCGCAAATGGACGAACCGGGAGACCTGCTGTGAGTTCGAGCCGCGCGACGCTAGTTCTCGCCTCGGCGTCACCGCGGCGACTAGAAATTTTGTCGTCGCTCGGTATCGACGTCCTGGTGAAGCCGAGTCAGGTCGATGAAGAGGCCATCCACATCGAAGATGACGTCGAGTTCGTCCGGACGGCGGCGCGCGAAAAACTGGCCGACGTGCTGCATGGTTTTCCAACCGCGGGCGCATTCGTGCTCGCAGCGGACACGATAGTCTGCGCCGGCGACGAGCGACTGGGAAAACCCACCGACGATGCCGATGCGCTGCGCATGCTGGCGCTTCTGGCGGGGAGAGATCACATCGTTCGAACGGCGATGGCACTCGGTCGTGTTGGCGACGGCGAGTTGGCCTGTCACGTCGTAGAGACACGTGTTTGGTTCCGAGAAGCAGGGCGAGATGAACTCGCTCGGTACGTTGCGGCCGGCGAAAGCCGCGACAAGGCGGGTGCCTACGGCATTCAGGGGCTGGCTAGCGGCTTCGTGACACGACTCGAGGGCTCCTACACGAACGTCGTGGGTCTGCCTGCAGCGGAGGTCGTGACCCTGCTGATCGAGCATGGCGCATTGGACCAATGGCCATGAGCTACGACATCGCGGGTGCGATTGCGGAAGTCCGAGCGCGCATTGGGCGTGCCTGCGAGCGCGTGGACCGCGACCCTGCGTCCGTCCAACTGATCGCGGTTTCGAAAGGGCACCCGGAGGAAGCGATTCGTCTCGCGTACGACGCCGGAATGCGCGTGTTCGGCGAGAACTACGCCCAGGAACTCGCCGCCAAAGCCGAAGCGCTTCGAGATCTGCCAGGCATTCGGTGGCGCTTCATCGGGCACCTTCAACGCAATAAGATCAAACTCATCGACGCGGCTGGCGCTACCGTCGACACCGTCGACACGGTCCGACTGGCCAAGGCGCTGGCCGTTCGAGCGAGCGCGCATGGTCGCGACGTCGAGGTGCTGCTTCAGGTGAACGTCGGTCGTGAGCCGCAGAAATCGGGCTGCACACCCGAGGAGGTTCCGCGGTTGGTCGAAGCGATCCGCGCGCTGCCCGAAGTAGCGCTGCGCGGACTGATGGCGGTCGCGCCAGATCTCGACGAAGCGGAAGAGGCGCGGCCTTTCTTTGCGTCCCTGCGCGAGTTGGCTGAGCAGTACGGGTTGCCGGAACTCTCGATGGGCATGACGCACGACCTCGAACCAGCGGTGGAGGAGGGCGCCACGATGCTGCGCATAGGGACCGCTATCTTCGGGCCGCGGCCGGCTGTTCCGGCTTAGCCCTCCACGCGGGCGGCGATTTCTCCGAGTTCGACCGACCGACGGGTCGCGGCCCGGACCGCGCCACGTATGGCCTCTGCAAACCCCGCCGCTGCCAGGGCGTCCAAGCCCGCGCGCGTGGTCCCCCCGGGGCTTGTCACGCGGTCACGCAATACCTCCGGGGCCTCCTTCTCGTCGAGCAGAAGGCGGGCCGCTCCAAACACCGTTTGCGACGCGAGTCGAAGCGCAGTGTCTTCTTCCAACCCCTCTTTCGCGCCGGCATCGCGAAGCGCTTCGATCATCGCGAAGACGTACGCGGGGCCCGACCCACTCAGTCCGGTGACCGCATCGATCTGGACCTCCGGCACGACGACCGCGATCCCGACACTACGGAACAGCGTCTCGGCGAGCTCCAAATCGGCTTCCGTCGCATGAGTCCCCGCGGCGATGGCGGTAGCGCCTGCACCGACTAGAGCAGGCGTGTTGGGCATCGTACGCACGACCCGCAACTGCGCCGGAAAGGCCCGTTCGATCATCTCGGTCGATATTCCGGCCGCGATGGAGACTAATAGGGCATCCGGGCGGACGACCTCGGCGAGGCCGGGAAGCACATCCCCGAACACCTGGGGTTTCGTCGCCAGCACCACCACCGTGGCGTCTGCCACCGCTTCGGCATTGTCACTCGTGATGCCGATTCCGAGAGCGGATGCAAGCGACTCCAGCCGCGCTTCGTCCGGGTCAGATGCGGTGATCCTATCGGCGGGAACGGTACCCGTACCGATCAGGCCACGAATGAGCGCGCCTGCCATGTTGCCGGCGCCGATGAACGCGATCGTTTGGTCCACTGACATGTCGCGCGGCATACCACACAACCCGTGCGGACGATACGACCCGAACCGGGGCTACGCGCAGGCCGCCTCGACGTCGTCGATCTCTTTGGGAATCTCGGCGGTGAGCACATCGTGGCCGTCGGACGTGACCACCACGTCGTCCTCGATGCGAACGCCGATGCCGCGCCAGCGCTCGTCCACACCCTCCGCGTCTGCCGCGATGTAGAGACCAGGCTCTACCGTCAGGGCGAAGCCGGGTTCGAGCGGACGGTGCTCGCCGCCGATGTAGTAGTGGCCAACGTCATGCACATCCATGCCCAGCCAGTGTGAAGTCCGGTGCATGTAGAACGACTCGTGCTTCTTGTCTTCGATGAGCGCGTCGACCTCGCCCTCGAGTAAGCCGATGTCGACCAGCCCTTCGGTGACAGAGCGGATGGTTCCCTCGTGGAGCACTTGAAGCGTCGTGCCGGGCTTCACTGCAGCGATGCCGGCCCTTTGGGCGCGCAGCACGACCTCGTATACGGCGCGTTGCTCGCCTGAGAACTTCCCGTTGACGGGAAAGGTCCGTGTGACGTCGCTCGCGTAGTAGTCGAGCTCGCAACCGGCGTCGATCAGCAGCAGCTCGCCGTCGTTCAGAATACGGTCGCCCGCCCGATAGTGCAGAATCGTCGCGTTGGGGCCCGAGCCGACGATACTCTCGTACGCCGGTCGCTCACTCCCATGCTTGCGAAAGATGTGGATGAGCTCGGCGTCGATCTCGTACTCGTGTATCCCCGGGCGGGTGATCTTCATCGCTCGAAGGTGTGCCTCTCTGGTGATCGCCGCCGCTCGACGCATCGTGTCGATCTCGGCATCGCTCTTGCGGAGCCTCATTTCGTGCAGGTAGACCGAGGGGTCGATGATCGCTTCGGGTGCGGTGACGCCTCTTCGTCCGCCGCGTCGAAGAAGGTTCAAGCAGTCGAACAGTTGGGCATCGGCTTGGCCGTTCTGTGCCACCCGATAGTGGAGTCGCTCGACGTTGCCGAGATAGTCGGGCAGTCGCTTCGCGAGCTCGTCGATCGGAAAGGCGACATCGGCGCCGAACGTCTCGACGGCCCCTTCGACACCGGTGCGCGGCCCGTCCCAAATCTCGCGTTCTCGCTTCTTCGGACGAACGAACAGGACCACCCGATGCTCTTCGTGTTGGTTGGTCAGCACCAGCACGCTCTCGGGTTCGTCGAGGCCGGTTAGGTAGTAGAGGTCGCTGTCTTGTCGGTAGGGGTGCTCTACGTCCCGGTTCCGGACGGCGAGTGGAGCCGACGGAAACACTGCAACGCCTTCGCCGATCGCGTTGAGAAGTTGCGTGCGGCGATCTGCGAACTCCGACATCGATCCAGCCTAGCAGTTACCTTCGCGGCTGCATCTCGCCGCTCTTGTACCGGCTCCAGTAGCTCTTGAGCGCTGTGCTGACTTTACCGCTCAGTAGTAGCGCTCCGAGAATGTTGGGGAACGCCATTCCTAGAATCATCAGGTCCGAGAAGTCGAGCACATTGCCGAGCTTCAGCACCGAGCCGAAGACGGCGAATGCAAGGAACAAAACCTTGTAGACGATCGAGAATTGGGCCCCGAACAGGAACGTCCAGCAACGCTCCCCGTAGTAGCTCCATGAGATCATCGTCGAAAACGCGAACAAGAAGACCGCGAGGCTAAGGACTTTGGGAAACCACGGAAGGACGGTCGCGAATGCCTTCGAGGTCATCAGCACGCCTTCCTCGCCTCCGCCCTCGTAGGCGCCGGTGATCACCACGACCAGGCCGGTCATCGTGCAGACCAGAATGGTGTCGATGAACGGCTCGAGGAGGGCGACGATTCCCTCACGCACCGGTTCGTCGGTTGCGGCGGCAGAGTGCGCGATTGAAGCGGAGCCTACGCCGGCTTCGTTAGAGAAAGCAGCGCGTCGGAAACCAGTGACGAGGACACCCAGCGCCCCGCCGAGGCCTGCTTGGGGTGAAAACGCCCCGCCGATGATCTTGCCGATCGCGGGACCGACCTGATCGAAGTTCGTGATGATGATGAAGAGGCCGGCGAGAAGATAGATCCCACACATGACGGGAACGATGAACCCGGCGACCCGCCCGATCCGGCGAATCCCCCCGACGATGACGATGCCGACGAGGAACGAGAGGATCACACCGTAGGCGAGCGAACCCCAACCACCCGCGAAGATCGGAAACACATCTGCGACCTGTGCGTAGCTCTGGTTAGCCTGAAACATGTTGCCGCCGCCAAAGCTGCCGCCGATGCACATCAGGGCGAACAAGATGGCCAGGAATCGTCCGAACCGCGGTAGTCCGAGTTGAGAGAGGCCGGTCTCGAGGTATCGCATCGGCCCGCCGAGGATGTGTCCGTCGTCCCCGACCACCCGATACATCTGCCCGAGCGTGCACTCGGCGAACTTCGACGACATGCCGAGAAAGCCCGCGATGATCATCCAAAAGATCGCGCCCGGACCACCGACCGCGACCGCCACCGCGACGCCGGCGATGTTGCCGAGCCCAACCGTGGCAGACAGCGCGGAGGAGAGGGCTTGGAAGTGGGTGACCTCGCCGGGGTCGTTTGGGTCGTCGTAGTGCCCGGTCGTCACGACCCAGGCGTGCTTGAACGCGCGGATGTTGATGAAGCCGAACCGGAGGGTGAAGAAGGTCGCGCCGGCGATGAGCCAGAACACGATGAACGGGAGCTTCAGGTCGCCGTCGCTGGCGTTGTCCCAGAAGATGAGGTCGAAGAAGAGCACCTGTGCGATCGGCGCCACCACTGCCGAACCGAACCCCTGATCGATCGACTTGAGAACGGTGCCGATGCCCGACTCCTGCGAAGCGCTGTCGTCTGCAAGCGCAATCGCTGGGCAGAAAACAACCCATAAGGCGGCAATTCGTCTCAAGAGTTTCCCCATTCCGGAGACGAACCATCGCATAAGCGAGCGATTCTCTCCAGTTTTAGCTTTGGCAGAATTTTCGTGCCCCCACATATTCCTGCGATACTGTGAGGGTGAGACGCTTGCACTCAATCCTGTTCATCGGGGTCGCCGTTCTGGTCGCTCCATCGATCGCGGCTGCTCAATGCTCCCAGGCTGACGGCACTGGAGACGGTATCCCTGATGTGTGCCCGGCTGGGTCCAACTACATCCAGGGCACCGCGGCCGGTGAACGCATCCGAGGGACAAACGGCGCGGACTGCATCTTCGGTCTCGGCGGCGACGACGATATTCGAGCACGCAACGGTGACGACTACATCTGCGCTGGCGACGGTTCGGACCAGGCCGGTGGCGGACCGGGGAACGACTTGATCTTTGGTGGCGACGGCGACGACGATCTTCGGGGTGCAGCCGGCGACGATTCGCTCAACGGCGGTGCGGGCGACGACGACATTCTTGGCGGTGCGGGTGCGGACGCGCTCAGCGGCGAGGATGGCGACGACGATCTAAACGGTGGCGGCGGCAACGATTCCCTCAGCGGTGGAAACGGCACGGACACGCTCGACGGCGGCGGGGGAACCAATACTTGCGTCGAGGAGGTTCCCGGAACTTCGGAGCGACTGAGCAACTGCAACACCGTGACCTATGCTGCGGTGAGTTCGCTCGCGGCCTTCTGGGTTGCCGGCAACGTCGGCGTGACTTGGGAAACCACCACCGAAGTTGGCGCTGTGGCGTTCCGACTCTGGCGGAGAGAGCGCAATGGTCGTCTCGTCTTGGTGGGTGAGGTGGGCGCCTCGTTGGAGGGATCTCCGCACGGCGCGAGGTACTTCCTTCGCGACGACGGGGCCCCAGTGGATGGCCCGCTCGAGTACATCGTCGAAGAGCGCACGGTGTCCGGCGGTCGCGTCGAGCATGGTCCTTTCACACGCGTTCCGGACGTGCCCAGTCCACGAGATGCACTCTTTGCCACCGGGACAAGCCCGCGACGCGTGGAACATCCCGTAACACTGCAGCGTCGGTCGCTGACTCGTACAGCGATATCGAGCGCCCCAGTTCGGCTCAAGGACGCGGCAACACCTATTGCAGCAGTCGTCACGGTCGATGCTGCTGGTGTCATCGACGTAGACGCGTCAGTGCTCGCGACCGCATTGGAAACCGGCAGCGAAGTCGTGACGAGTGCAATCCAATCTGGCGACGTTGAGCTTCGTCTTCTTGGCGAATCGGTCGCGTGGCACGCCGTCGATGCGGGTTCAGCGCTCCGGTTCATCGCGCCTGAGGTCGACTCGCCGTTCTCTCCCCATCACCGCTATCTACTCTCGCTCGCGCCAGGCGTGACGATGGTTGATCGATCGTTCGTGGAGGGGTCTGCAGCGGAACCTCACAGCTACGTCGATACCCTCCGACTCGAGGAGAACGTATTCCCGGGGCCGTCTGGCGGTCCCGATCCTCGACGCGATCTCTTCTTCTGGCACGCGATGGGCCGCGATGACGAGGCGCTCATCCCCGTGCCCTTGCCGGCGCTCAACGAGGACACCGCACGGGAACTCCGTGTCTATGTGCACGCGGCCACCGAGCATCCCGAACAGCCCCACCGTGTCGAGCTCGTTTGGGGCGTGGAAAGCCTTGGCGTGTTCGATTTGTTCGGAAGACAGCGTCATACGATCACGGTCCCGATGGCAGGCATCCCCGCTGACCTGGAGAACGAACTCACGGTGCGCCACCTGGTGGCAGGGGAGGCACCCCCGTCACTCTACGTAGATGCGGTCGAGATCGACTACCAGCGGACAGCCGAAGCAGACGCCAGCATGTTTCGCTTCGGCGCCGCGGAGGATGGTGAGCACTCCGTGGGCGGGCTGACTTCACCAACGGTCCATCTGTACGACGTGACTGACCGTGCGGCACCCAAGCGCTACGGCGAAGTCCCCGTCGACGAATCCGGCCGACTCAGGTTCACGGACGCGGGCCCCGGCACTCGCTTCATCGCGGTCGCCCCTGAACGCATCTCGGCCCCGATCGAGGTGACCCCGCGCTTCGAGAGCGATCTCCGAGATACCCAGCACAGCGCTGGCTATGTGGTGATTGCCGCCACTCACTTGGTCGAGGCCGCGCGCGTGCTGGTCGAGCACCGCGAGGCGGACGGCTACCGTGTTCTGCTCGTGGACATCGAGGATGTGTACTGGGAGTTCAGTGACGGCGAGGCAGATCCTCTTGCGATTCGCCGATTCCTCTCCTTTGCCCGAACCCAATGGGAAGTGGGTCCTAGGTTTGCTGCGCTGGTTGGCAAAGCAAACCTCGACTATCGCGACCTTCGAGGGCTTGGCGGCAACTGGCTGCCCGCCGCGCTGGCGTCGACCGATGGCGGGCTCTTTCCTTCGGACTCGATGTTGGGTGATGTGGTCGGCTTCGACGGTGTCCCCGAGATCGCGGTCGGCCGGCTCCCCGTCAGCACGCCCGAGGAACTTGCCCATATCGTCGATGCGATCAGCTCCTTTGAAATCAATCATGAGTCCTTTGACGCGCTGTTCGCGGCCGATGACTCGTCCCGCGGAGAGTTTGCGGCCGCATCACGCCACCTGGCCGAGTGGAGCGCGCCTCAGCGCACGCAAATGGTCGATCTCAACACCGAGTCGCTCGAGGACGCGCGGGAGAGACTACTCTCGAAGTGGTCAGAGCAGTTGGCGTGGCTGAGCTACGTTGGGCACGGCGGTGTCGACCGAATTGCAACCGAGGGCCTACTGACCTTGGATGATGTCCCTGGCTTGGCGCAGACGGCGAAGAGCGCCCCGGTGGTGCTCGGCTGGAGCTGCAACCTGACTCGTTTCGATCTCCCGGGATACGCCTCGCTCGGTGAAGAGTTGGTGAATGCCGGGACCAGCGCGGGGGTCTTCAGCGCCACGGGCTGGTCCAACCATTTCGATACCGATCTCCTTCGGAGCGCGTTCACCGAGGCCGCTTTCGCCTCCGACGCCGAGACCATCGGGGACGCCATGCTGCGAGCCCACGAGGCGGCCAGGGGCGCACCGGTGGCCTTGCATCGGGTGTACGCGCTACTCGGCGATCCGGCTCTCCGGCTTCGTGAGGCCAAGGCGGTCACGATTCCAGCGCCAGAGCCAGAGGTTCCCGGCGCGCCCACAGACGGAGCAAGATCGGCGGATGACCTACCGCCCTCCAGTTCAGGCTGCGAAATCGCGCCTTCAGGAGCCGGGCAGGGACCCTTTGGGCTCGGCATCCTCATCGTAGGCGCGGCCTGGGCGATTCGCCGACGTCGTCCGTAGCAGCAACACGGCGGCGCCTTCATTGACACCCCCTGAGGGTGATACTAAG
>CAYZDM010000075.1:0-9067 GCA_964476875.1 uncultured Sandaracinaceae bacterium
GCTCAGCCCCAAGGCGATCAAAGAAGCGACCGGCGTCGTCGAGGACGCAGAAGAAGAGTAGTCTGTCGCCATGAGGGCTCTGGTCCGAGTGGAGTCATGGCCGATTCGAGGGGGCTTTCGCATAGCGCGCGGCGCTCGGTCTCAGGCCGACGTGGTGGTGGTGGAACTGCGTGACAGCCACGGAGTCGGCCGCGGCGAGTGCGTTCCATACGCCCGATACGGAGAGTCGATCGATTCCGTTTGCTCCGAGATCGACGCGGTTGCCCGGCAACTCGGAGGTTGCAGCGCCCATGAGCTGCTCCTGACGATGCAGGCCGGCGCCGCTCGAAACGCACTCGACTGCGCGCTCTGGGACCTCGAAGCAAAGCGCGTCGGCAAACCGGCTTGGGAGTTGGCCGGACTCGATGCTGCCCCTGGGGACGTACGCACGATGCGCACGGTGAGCGTCGGTAGCGTGGACGAGATGCGCGCGGCTGCCGCCCAACTCACCGAAGCGGCCGTGATCAAGGTCAAAGTCGACGGTGGCGCGGACCTAGATCGCATCGCGACCGTGCATGACATCGCGCCGGAGGCCCAGCTCGTGGTCGATGCGAACGAGGCCTGGGCGAGCGAACAACTCGCCGCGTGGTTGCCTGAGCTGCCAGGTCTCGGTGTCGCGGTGCTCGAGCAGCCGCTCCGGGCGAGCGAAGACGCGGCTCTCGACGAGGTGGAGCACGCGGTCCCCATCTGCGCCGATGAGTCGTTTCACGACCGGCGATCCTTCGTCGACGTCCAAGGCAGATACGACATGGTCAACGTCAAGCTCGACAAGGCTGGTGGGCTGAGCGAGGCGCTACATTGCATCGAGGAAGCCAAGCGACTGAACCTGCGGGTGATGCTCGGCTGCATGGTCAGCACCTCGCTCGCGATCGAGCCGGCGCTGTTGCTCGCAGCGGACGCGGAGTACGTCGACTTGGACGGGCCCCTTCTCTTGGAAACCGATCGCCGAGGCTCGCGCCATGACCACGCCGCAGGCGTGCTGCGTCCGTCGTCACTGATCTGGGGCGCGGCCTAGGAACGATGTCGTCCCCCGGATCACAGCCGGATGATTCATCAGGAACGTGTGGATCCCGGGTAAAATGTGGTGTTCGCCGGCCCCATCGAGGCGTGTCTCCTCCACGGTGACCAGGCCGTCGCCCGGCACACCAGGAACATCGCCAGCAAAAATCGCCACCGGGACTTCGGGGATCGGCAACGAGTTCGCAAAGCCTTCGGCGATCTGTCCGTACGATGGTCCCAGGATGCCACGCATGACATTCGCCTTATCGAGGGAGGCCGCGAGTGACGCGCCTTGATTCGGCGGCGCCACCATCACGATTCGTTCAATCGCAGCACGCCAAGGCGCATCGTCGTAGGAGAGGAGCTGCCGGACGACCAAGCCACCCAAGCTATGAGACACGAACGAGAGCTTCTTTGGTGTGGGCACGTTATCGAGTAGTTCGGCGACGGTCGCGGCGTGTTCCTGAATTGGTTTACGCGTACTCGGGTAGTCGAGTCGGGCCGTCGTGAACCCGGCTTCGACGAGTGCTCTGTCCATCCGTCCAAGGGATCGACGCGTTCGGCCAAGGCCGTGGAGCAGCACCACCAGGTGATCGGCGGGGCTCGCGACCGGACATGCATCGTCGAGCGCCCGCTCACACTCGGCGAAGCTGCCTCGAGATACGATGCGTCCGACAGGGTCGAGTAACCGGTTCGCTTTACCGTCCCAACGTCGCTGCACCCGCCAACCATCGCGCCAACGGGTGTCGGCCCACAATTGGGTACCCGGAGGTTCGATCATCCTCCGAGGTCTTCTTTGAGCCGATCCTTAATCTTGTCGTCGCTAGGGTAGATCTCTTCGACGTGCTCCGAGTCGACCAACGCAGAGGTGATCTTCTTGAGCATGTGCTTGACGGAACGCGCATCGGATCCCGCGGTCACGAGCTCGATCAGCAGCGCGTCCTTACGGTCAGGATCGAGCTCCAAATCGCCCTTGTCGACCATGCCATCGAGGGAAACCGACAGAGCGGCCAAGAGCTTGCGGGTGAACGGAGTATGCTGAAACGGCGGCGGTTCATCGATGAACGCGTCGTCGTCATCCGGTTCGGGAACGTTCGCCGCGGTACGCCAACCATCGTGACGGTCCACCCACTCGACGGCCATTGCCGCGAGGTCGGGATCTTCACCAGTCGCGGTCTCTTCGACGATTCTGGGTACGTCGCCTTCGTGGATGGCTTGCTCGAAGTCGATCAAGTGTTCGACCAGGGCGCGATGAACTGCGTCCATATCCGACACGCCGAGCTCTTCAGGGAGTTCGAGCGCGCGAGTCGCGATGAACCTACGCGCGAGCCAGAGTGACAAGCGTCGCTGCCAACCGTCCTCGCGGTCCACCGACGGACTGCTTCCATCAGACTCTACGAGCGGCCACTGGCCTCGGGAGATCGCGTCCCAGGCTTCGAACAGCGGAGTGTCGAGAAGCTCCTCGACGATATAGAGGGCTGAGGTCGGACCCTTCTCCCACTCGTCGTCGAGCAAGGCGGAGGCCTCGCTTTGAATCTCCTGAAGCTCGGCGTCACTGAGTTCGCCTTTGGCGTGCCGCACCTGTGCGGTCATCCACCGGAGCACGCCCGTGAGATCGGCGAACTCAAGATCGCCACGCCTGCCGTCCTTGAGCGTGTACACGCGGTGATGCCCGTCGGGGTCGGAGATCGTGTCCGCGACGAAGATCAGTCCGTCGAGACCAGGCACGACGAAGGGTTCGACTTCACCAATTTGGATCGCCCAATGCAAGAGCCACGGGCGACGCGTATCGCCTACGGCGATCCCGCTGTACGGAGACTCGAGCCCGTCGAGCAAATTGAAACCGTGCTCTGCACTCGAAGTGACGTGGAGGAGATCGACAAACGCATCGACGCGGGACTCGCCGAGTTCGGGTGGATTGCCTGGTTGACCGAGGGCATCCCAGTAGGCCTGGATTCCCTTTAGAAACGCCTGTTCGGGCATAGGGGCCGGAAACTAGCCCAATTTCGAGAAGGTGACAGCCCGGCGTCCACTTGAAACACGTTCTATTTTTGCCTAGACCCCCAAACGTATGGTCGCGGCAAGCCCCTCCCCTGTTTCGAGCCCCGCGTCTCTGTGTTTTGAGCTCGCGAATGGCATCACCATCGCTGCCGATGCGTACGGAAACCCGGCCCAACAGCCGGTGATCTTGCTTCACGGCGGAGGGCAGACCCGGCGCGCCTGGGGCGGGGCCGCGGAGGCGCTCGCTGGGATGGGGTTTTACGCGATCTCGATGGACCTGCGGGGTCACGGCGAGAGCAGCTGGGACCCCCAGGGGAACTACGAGCCCACTGACTTCGTCGGGGACCTCCTCAAGGTCATCTCACGCCTCGAACAGATCCCCGTTCTCGTTGGTGCATCGATGGGGGGAATCACAAGCCTGCTGGCGATCACCTCGACGGACGAGCCGGTGGCCAGGGGCCTCGTCTTGGTGGACGTGACGCCACGGCTGCAGAAGGATGGGGTCGTTCGAGTCATCGACTTCATGAGGGGCGACGGTGACGGCTTCGGGTCGCTAGACGAGGCTGCCGACGCGGTCGCGCGCTACCTTCCACACCGATCGCGGCCAAAGGACCTGACCGGTCTCGCGCGGAACCTGCGCCAAGGAGCGGATGGGCGATATCGGTGGCACTGGGATCCGAAGATCCTAGAGGTGTGGGACCCGGCTTCGTACACGAAGGAAGAAGGCGACGAGATCATCCAGCAGCGTCTCGACGCCGCGGCGAGACTCACTGTCCCGACACTTCTGATTCGCGGACGAATGAGCGATGTTGTCACCGAAGAGGAAGCGCGCGAGTTTCTAGGCATCGCATCGCACGCAGAATACGTCGATCTGGCGGGGGCCGCGCACATGGTCGCGGGGGACAAGAACGACATCTTCATCGAGGTCGTCAGCGAGTTCATCCAAAAGCATTTCGGGAGCTAGGAACTAGATGATGGCAATCGATCAAGAAGCATTCAAAGAGGCGCTCCGTGGGTGGGCCAGCGGCGTAACGGTCGTGACCGCGCGGAGTGGCGACAAAATGCATGGAATGACGGTCTCGGCATTCTCCAGTGTGTCGGCCGACCCACCGCTCGTCCTGGTGTGCGCGAATCGAACATCGACCACGCATGGCATCATCGAAGAGGGTGGCGTGTTCGCGGTAAACATCTTGGCCTCCCATCAGCAAGAGGTGTCGAATATCTTCGCGTCGTCGCAGCACGAAGATACTCGCCTGCAGCGGGTGAAATGGTCCGAGGGCAAGACGGGCGCCCCACTCATCGACGAAGCACTGGCGTCACTCGAATGCAAAGTTTCGAGCGCGCATCGGGAGGGGAGCCACACGATCTACGTGGGACATGTCCAGGAGGTCCACACGAGCGACGCGAAGCCACTGCTCTACTACCAGGGCGGCTATCGCTCGCTGCACGACGACTAACTCTCGAGGAACTGCCGCCAGAGCGTCTCCATCGTGGTCTCCTGCATCCCCTGCTTGGTCGCGTTGTAGGGTGTGAAGTTCATGAGACGGACGTAAGCGACGCGGGCCTCCGCTCCCGTGCCATCGATGTCCAGGACATTGAGGCAGCCGGGATCCTGCTCGATCCGGCGGTAGATCTCAGGTCCCGTGCCGAGCGACTGGGCGAGGATCGTTCGGTTGACCACGCCGTGACACGCGACGAACGCATGGTTCCAGTCGTCGCGCGCGAGAAGTTCCTGCCAGGATGCCGCGACCCGGTCCCACAGCTCCGCGTACGGCTCCCCGGTGAGGAATCGAGCGCCTGGCTCCTCGGCTCCGTCGAAGGCGCGGGTGAAAAGGGTTTCCATCTCTTCGGCGTTCTCAACGTCCTCGAATGTGCCGGTCTTTGCCTCGCTCAAGCCTTCGACGACCGCGACGTCGAGCGGCCTCGATCCGAGCGCAAGGCGGGCGGTTTGTTGGGTTCGTCGAAGACCGGTGCACACGGCTAGGTCGATGGGCGCGTCCGCCAAGGCCCGCCCCAAGGCTTCGGCCTGGGCGATTCCAATCTTGGTGAGCGGGGGATCGTGGTCGCCCGGTTCCTCGCCCGACTCGAAGTAGGACACCTCTCCGTGTCTCGCCAAGTACACCCTTCGTCTTCTATTCACGGCCGCGCACCATAGCAGCGGGTGCTCCCCGGCGCCTCACCTGCTAGCTTGCGCCGCATGTCTAAGATGAAGTGGGCTCTCATCATCCTGACGGCTTTCGCGGTCGTGGGTTGCACCAAAAAAGAATCTCCAGCTCCGGTCGTCGAAGAAACGGTCGCCGTCGAGGAGAAACCAGCGATCGCCGCGGTTGAACCGATCGTGCCACTCCCGAACTCCGTCGACGTGAACATGGACAAGGTGTTGCTGGGCAGAAGCCTTTTCCACGACACCGCACTCTCGGGCGACGGGACCGTCGCCTGCGTGACCTGCCACATGCTCGATCACGGCGGCGCGGAACCACGCAAGACCTCGACCGGTATTCGTGGCCAGGTCGGGCCGATCAACTCGCCCAGCGTTTTGAATGCTGGATACAACTTCGTGCAGTTCTGGGACGGCCGCGCGAAGGACCTGCAAGAGCAAGCGGCCGGTCCGGTAGAGAATCCAACCGAGATGGGTGCCAAGTGGGACGAGGTGGTGGTCCGTCTCGGCAAGAACAAGGAGTACGTCGCCGCTTTCGCGAAGCTCTACCCAGAAGGCATCACGAAGGACAGCGCAACCGACGCGATTGCTGAGTACGAGAAATCACTCATCACGCCATCCCGCTTCGACAAGTTCCTACTCGGCGACGAAACTGCCATTACCGACGCCGAGAAGAAGGGCTACGCGACCTTCAAAGAGGTTGGTTGCACGTCGTGTCACACAGGCGTCATCGTGGGCGGCACCATGTTCCAGAAGATGGGCCTAGTGAACGACTACTTCAAAGACCGCGGCACCCCCGTCACCGAGGCTGACCTCGGACGATTCAACGTCAGCAAGAACCCGGCCGAGAAGCACTTCTTCAAGGTCCCCACCCTCCGCAATATCGAGCTGACCAGCCCGTACCTTCACGACGGCTCCCGCGCCACGCTTGAAGAAACCGTCCAAATCATGGGCAAGTACCAGCTCGGCCGCGACCTCACCGACGCCCAAACCAACAGCATCGTCACCTTCCTGAAAACCCTAACCGGCCCCCTCCCCCCCCACGCCAACCCCTAGCAAAAAGGGAACAGTCCCCTGTTTGCAATGGGTTAAGGGGTTGGGAAGCCGGATAGGCGTTCGATCTGATTGTTGTTGAGGCGGACGTAGTTGGTGAGGCGGAAGGCACCGCCGCTCGGGAGCTTGATCTCGGCGGATTGACGGATGAGGACGGGATTCCCGTCGACGGTCGCGAAGACTTCGATGCGATCGCCGAGGTGTAGCTCACCACCAAGGGCTTCTTGCTGGCGTTGCATCTCGGCCGAGAGCGCTTCGCGGCCGCGGACATCGGTGAGGAGGTCGGTGAAACGCACGTTCTCAGTGGCCGCTTCGCTCAGCTCATCGGCGCGCGACCCTTCGTCGTGCGCGTTCCAGGCTCGCTGCCAAGCAAGAAGCGGATCGCCGAGCGACGCGTCGGTGCCCGTCCCAGCGAATCTGTGGATGTGGGAGAGCAATCCTTCGCCGTTGAATTCGAGCCAATCTTCGCCACGTTCGATGATCTCGCCGGACGCGTCTCGCACGACCCAGCTGAGTCGGGCCTCGGCATGTCGAGATTCGATCTGGCCTGCGGCCTCGCGGACTTCGGTATCGAGAGAGCGCTTCGAGGCCTGCGAATTGAGACGCTGCATGATGGAGGCGCGATCTTCGATGGGTCCTTCTGCGTCGATCAAGATCGCCCCCACGGCTAGACTGCGCTGGACCATGCATGCCCGCTCGAATCGATCATCCTCGGTCCACGCCGCGATATAAAGCGAGGTCGCTTCATCCGCATCGATGGCGGGCGGGTCGTCGCAACCTAGCTCTGCGGCACCAGGGTTGGAGTCGCCGCACGCCGCGGCGAGCAAGATGGAAGCAATGGAAAGAGTCTGGGCAATGCGTGTCATGGCGGTCTCCTAGTGCTTGTTGTTCTCTCCCTTGATCTAGATTGTCCCTTTCAATTCATCAATATGGCTTTTCATCAACTCATTGTTGCTCTATGCTCAACAAATGGCGGCAACCATCGCGTCAATTCCCGTGTTCGTGGCAGTGGTGGAGGCGAAGAGCTTCACGGGGGCAGCCGCCACACTCGGGCTCACCAAGTCCGCAGTGAGCCGCCGCGTATCCGATCTCGAAGAACACCTCGGCGTGCGACTGCTCCATCGCACCACGCGGCGGCTCAGCCTCACCGAAGCCGGAGAACGATATCTCGACCATGCGCGCGCTGCCTTGGCCGAGGCGCTTGCTGCTGAGGATGCGGCGACGGAGCTCCAACGCGTGCCGCGCGGACGCCTCCGCATCAACACGCCCATGTCCTTTGGACGACTCCATGTGGCGCCCGCGATCCCGGCCTTCCTCGAACGCTACCCAGAGATCGACGTCGATATGACAATGGACGACCGCGTGGTGGACTTGGTCGAAGGCCGGTACGACGTCGCGATCCGTGTAGGGAAGCTTCCTGACTCGAGCCTCGTCGCCCGGAGGCTTGCGCCCAGTCTCAACGCGTTGTGCGCGGCACCCTCGTACCTGAAAGCACACGGCGCTCCCGCAAGCCCCGAGGATCTTTTGGAGCACAACTGTCTGCTCTATGCCTACTTCAGCGAGACCAACGAATGGACGTTCGTGCGCGACGCTCATCAAGAGAGAGTTCGCGTGTCCGGCAGCTATCAGGTGAACAACAGTGAGGCCCTCCGCGAGGCGCTACTTCAAGGCGCCGGCATCAGTCGGATCCCGACCTTCATCGTGGGCCCGGACCTCGCCGAAGGTCGATTGGTGAGCCTGCTCCCTGACTACGAAATGCCGTCTCAGGAGATCTATGCCGTCTGGGCCGAGCGGCGACACCTACCGACGAGAGTTCGGGTCTTCATCGACTTCTTGTCCGAGCGAATCGGCGCCAAGAAGCCGGTGTGGGACGCCCGGCAATAGGGTCACCGAGAGCAGAACGCCAGGACGCCCTCGCGTCCCGGGTGCATTTTCTCTCGAACGATGTGCCGGGGGTGTACCCGGTCGAGCCCGACTGGGGCCCGCCGGGGCATGCCACCTAGCCGACGACCGAAAGACGCACGGTCTCGGGGTCGTGATCCGCTCGCGGGGTTGGCGCCGGAATGTACTCGTGGTCCGACGGGACCTGCACCTCGGTTTCCTCGGACTTCGGCACGGCGCGACGCATGAGCGACTGCCAGGCCTCTTTCGAAGCGGGGACCTTCTCTTTGATCTCGCCGAAGATCAGACGACCAAGCGACGGCAGGTAGGGCGCCATCTTGTCGAAGGTCGCCTTGGCGTGCGGAAGGTCCGTGGTGAGGAAGCCCTTCGTCCGTGTCACGGTGCGCGTGGCGTGCACCTTGGCGCGGCCGAGCCTGCTCTTTCCGATGAGCGGCCCTACCTGGTGAATGATGTCGGCGCTCGTGCCAGCCTTGAAGTGTGGCGCTTTGTAGAGGGTCTTTCCGTAGGCCGACCCCTTCACGAACTCGCGCACCTGGTCCTCGGTGACCCCGTATGCGTCGAGCGCCTCCTGGTGCTCCTTGCGAGCCCGTTCACGCGCCTTAAACATGTACATTTGGACGCGCGAATAGAAGTTGGTCGCGCCGTCACCACTGGTTTCGACCGGACAGAAGATCGCGTCTGGGTGAAGCTCCGTGATGACACTTTGAATCCCATCGGACACGCCCGAGCTCGGCATGCAGCCGAAGGGCTTCACACTGAGCGTCATGGTGGCTTTTTGCTTGGCCACGTTGAGCACCAGCTTGGCGACCTCCATGTGACCCTCGCCCCCACGTAGCTCGTTGTTGTAGAAGCTGTGGCCCACCTTTGCGACTTCGTCCATGTCCGGAAGCGTGTGGCGGTTGAGGCCGATGACTT
>CAYZDM010000076.1:0-9004 GCA_964476875.1 uncultured Sandaracinaceae bacterium
TAGCAGCAGCTCGCCATCGAATCCGAAGTCTCGACCCGCCACATCAGCTACGTCGAGAACGGCAAGTCCTCCCCCAGCCGTGAGATGGTGCTCATCCTCGCAAGCGCCCTCGACCTGCCGTTACGTGAACGAAACTCGCTCCTCTCGACGGCCGGTTTCGCTCCCGTGTATCGCGAGACCAATCTCTCTGCGCCAGAGATGGAGCCCGTCCGCCACGCCTTCGACACGATCCTCGCGCATCACGAGCCGTACCCGGCGATCGTCTTGAGCCGCGCCTGGGATGTGGTGAGCATGAACAACGCGTTCATGCGGCTCTTCGCGTTCTTCATCGAGCCGCCATTCGATCCGATCGTTGGGCAGAACATCATGCACTCGCTGTTCCATCCGCGCGGCATCCGCCCTTACGTCGGCAATTGGGAGGAGGTCGCCAGCTTTTTGATCGATCGCCTCTACCGCGAATCGATCGTCGAGCTCGAGACCAGCGAGAGCCGGAAGCTCCTCGACGCGTTGCTTGCCTATCCCGGTGTGCCCGCGCGGATGCGCGATGTCGACCTGGCCGACACGCCCCGGGTATGCATCACCGTCAACCTCGAAAAGGACGGCACCAAGCTCGATCTGTTTTCGACGCTGACCACGCTCGGGACACCACTCGACGTCACCGCACAGGAGCTGCGCATCGAGTCGTACTTCCCGGCTGATGAAGCCACCGGCGAATGGCTTCGAAAATCGGCCGCAGCCGCCGCAAACTAGGCTAAGGTACGTGCGAATCGCCGATGGAGTCACTCGCTGCAGTAGACCTGGGGTCGAACAGCTTTCACATGGTGATCGCCCGAGTGGATCACGGCGGCATTCAGATCGTCGATCGCCTTCGCGAGCCCGTGCGCCTGGCCGCAGGCCTCCAAGATGACGGCTCGCTCGACGAAGAATCCCAAGAACGGGCGATCAAGTGCCTCACCCTCTTCGGCCAGAGGCTTCGGGACTTCGGCGCCGAGCAGGTTAGAGCCGTTGGGACCAACACCCTCCGAAAAGCTCGCAATTCGCGCAAGGTCCTGAGAGAGGCGCAAGAAGCCCTCGGCCACCGCATCGACATCATTCCCGGCCGCGAAGAAGCGCGTCTCATCTATCTCGGGGTGTCACACGGGATTGCCGGCGCCCCCGCACGGCGGCTCGTCGTTGATATCGGGGGGGGAAGCACCGAGTTCATCGTGGGTGATTCGTTCGAGCCGGTGTTCGTGCACAGCATGTACATGGGGTGCGTCGGCTTCACCAAACAGTTCTTCGGCGAGGGCAAGATCAGCCGCAAGCGAATGAAACACGCCAAGCTCGCCGCGGGCCTTGAGTTGCAACCCGTCGAGAACACACTTCGCGAAGCCGGTTGGGATCGTGCGATCGGTGCGTCGGGCACCATTCGTTCGGTCGCGGCCATTCTCAACGAAGCCGGCTGGGCGCACGGCACCATCACCGCCGAGGGCCTCGCGCAGCTCGAACAGGCCATGTTGACGGCGGGGCGGGTGGATGCACTCGAGCTCCCCGGCCTCGACGCCGATCGACGTCCTGTGCTCGCCGGGGGCGTCGCGATCCTCAGCACCGTGTTCGAGCGGCTCGGCATCGACGAGATGTGGATCTCGCCTACCGCGCTTCGGGAGGGCCTGCTGTACGACATGCTCGGTCGCATCCAAGACGAGGACCCGCGCGACCGCACCATCGCGATGCTGTCCAACCGCTATTCGATCGACCAGGGACACGCCGATCGCGTTCAGGCCACCGCGCTTGGTTTGCTAGGCCAGGCGGTCGACGACTGGGAGTTGCGCTCCGATGATGCCGCGCACGCGCTATCGTGGGCATCGCAACTCCACGAGATCGGCCTCGCCGTGAACTACACCGGTCACCACAAGCACGGCGCCTATCTCGTCGCATCTTCTGATTTGCCAGGTTTTTCGCGCGATGAGCAGGCTCTCGTGGCAGCACTCGTGCGAGGACATCGCCGCAAACTCGACGACTCGTTTTTCGAAGCGCTTCCTGCCGAGCTTCAGACGACGGCCAAGCGACTGTGCGCCTTGCTACGCCTGGCCGTGCTCTTGAATCGAAATCGCGACCCAGAAGTGGTGGCCCTCCCGCACGTGGGGGCAGGCGGCAACAAACTGAAGCTGACCTTCAACGATGACTGGCTCGAGGCGCACCCACTCGTCTTGGCCGACCTCGAACGCGAACAGCGCCTGATCAGAGCAGCGGGCCTCAAGCTCACCGGCTTCGAAGAGGACTGAGCCGCGATGGACCTCTTCCTCATTCGCCACGCGATCGCTGAAGAGAGGAGGGCAGGGCTACCCGATGCACAACGCGCGCTCACCGATCGAGGCCGCGATCGATTCGCGGCGGTCGTGCAAAGCCTCGATCGCTCCGGCTTCCGCTTCGACCGCGTCTATCACAGCCCCTGGCTCCGAGCGGCCCAGACCGCCGAGCTCCTCGCCCCCATCAACGACGGCCCACTCCTCGCAACCGACGGCCTAGCCCAACCCCCCCACCCAGACTTCTTCGCCTCGCTGGTCGGCAACAACATCGCCTGCGTAGGCCACGAGCCTTGGATAAGCGCCACCGTGGCCCTCCTCACCGCCGGCACCCCCGACGGCACCTGGCTCCGCATGAAAAAAGGCGCCGTAGCCTGGCTCCGAGGCACCCCCCACCCCACCCAAATGTACCTAAAAGCCCTCCTCCCCCCAAGGGGACACGCTCCCCCCGCCTAAATACCCGAAATCACAGCGTTCCTGCGCGAAAGATCGCAGCGTCTTTCAGATCGCACTTTTGGGTGAATTCAGTCGACTCCGGCCGGTGCAACTGGAATATTGAATAGATGTTCCTACGCGTTGCTGGGGTGATCGCGCTGACCGTTCTGGTCGCGTGCAAGGGCCAGATTGGCCAGGCGGATGAGCGCGGAGGCCCGCCGGCGGTCGATCCAGTGCTCGCCATCGAAAGCGGAGCCCGCCGACTTTCGCAAACCGAGCTCGACAACACGCTCCGTGATCTCCTCGGGGAAGACTCCTCGCCGGCCGGCCGTCTCCTGAACGAAGACGAGTTCCGCCCCTTCGACAACGACTACACGATTCAGCAGGCATCCGCTGCGCTCATCACCTCGCTCGAAGCCATGGCCGAGCAGGTTGCAGAAGCGACCGTCGCCGATACCGCACGCCGCTCGGACCTCGTTCCATGCACTCCGGCCAGCGCCGGCGACGAGTCGTGCTTCCGCGCGTTCTTGGAAGGGTTCCTGCCGCGCGCACTTCGACGTGCCGCGACGCCTCAAGATGTCGACGCGTACATGCCACTGCTGGCCTTCGCCTCGGAGGACAACGCGGTCGTCGACAACGATTTTTACACGGCCGTTCAACTCGCGATCTCCGGCACCCTCCAGGACCCAGAGTTCCTCTACCGCGTCGAACAGGGCTCTCCCGGCAGCACGCCAGGGCTCCTAGAGCTCGACGGCTACGAGATCGCCAGTCGCATGTCCTATCTCTTGTGGGCCAGCATGCCTGACGACGCGCTCTTCGCCGCCGCAGCCGCCGGCACTCTCGAAACCCCACAGGGCCGCCGCGCCGAAGCCCTGCGCATGTTCGACGATCCAAGGGCTCGCGCGCAGCTTCATCGCTTCCACGCCATGTGGCTCGGCTATCGCTCCATCCCGCACACCCCCGAGCTCGTGTCGGCGTTCAACCGCGAGACCTCCGCGCTCATCGACCGAGTGATTCTGGATGAGCCCGGCAGCTACCTTCGCCTCTTCACGATGGACGAAACGTTCGTCGACGATTCCCTAGCCGATCACTATGGCCTACCGCGACCGGCCGACGGGGAAGGCTGGGTCTCGTACGAGGGAACCGGACGCGCCGGCATTCTCGGCCACGGCAGCCTCCTCGCGGCATTCAGCAAATTCGAAGACACCAGCCCCACTCAGCGTGGCATCTTGGTTCGCACTCGCTTGATGTGTCAGGACGTCCCGCGTCCTCCGCCCAACGTCGACGCCGACCAACCGCCGCAGGGCGCCATGGACGCCGTCTGCAAGTACGAGCGGTACGCAGAGCACCGCGATCAATCGAACAGCTGCGCGGGCTGCCACAGCCTCACTGACCCGATCGGTTTCGGCCTAGAGAACTACGACGTCGCCGGCCGCTATCGCGAGCACGACGACGGCCTACCCGAGTGCATCATCGATGGCTCCGGCGAGATCGTCGAGGTGGGCTCGTTTTCTGGTCCAGGCGAACTTTCGCAGTTGCTCGTCGACAACGACTACATCGACGCGTGCGCCGTACAGCAGTTCCTGACGTTCGCATTGGGCCGACCCACCAGCACCTACGAAGAGGAGCTACTTCAAGAGATGATCGAATCGTTTCGCAACGGTCAGCACGACTTCCAGGCTTTCATGACCGACTTCATCGCGTCCGATCGATTCGCTCGGCGCGCCCAAGAAAGGCTCTAATCATGGCGATGAAGATCAATCGTAGAGCGATTCTCAAGGGCATAGCCGGCGCCACGGTATCCTTGCCGCTGCTCGAGTGTATGCTTCCCGCACGCTCCAGCCGCGCACAAGGCGCTCCGGCCCGATACGCGATCCTCTTCGCTGGCCAAGCGCTCGGCTGCGACAACTACGCCAAGAACGAAAGCCGCATCAACGGCGAAAGCGTCACCGAGGGCGGTCACTACATCGCTGACACCGGTTACGGCCGCGGCTTCGCGCTCACGACACCGCTCCTCCCGCTACAGGGCATGGAGAACGACTTCACCATGGTCTCGAACTTGGCGATTCCGTTCAACGCCAACTCGTCGGACGGCAGCGCGGTCCCGAGCGCCGGCGCCTACCGAGACTTCCACGGCGGCGGCTGCAGTCCGCTTCTCTCCGGCACCCGCTCGACTTCTCCTGAGTACGTTTGCAACGGCATCACCTCCGACCAGGTGATCGCCGAGCTCAACGCCGGACAAACCACACACGAGTCGCTGGTGGTGCGCTCCCAGCCCGGCTTCTACGTCAGCGGCTACAGTTTCTCTGGCCGCCAGTACATCTCGTACGGACCGGAGGGAGGGCGCAATGCACGCATCGAGGCGCAGGCCAGCCCGCAGGTCGCCTACCGTTCGCTCTTTCAAGGCTTCGTTCCCGAGGGCGATGACGACGCCGCCCGCTTCGACTTCGAACTTCGCGCGCGCCGTAGCGTGCTCGACCTCGTCCTCGAAAAACGCGCCCAACTCGTGAACAACGTGGGCCGCGCCGACCAAGAACGCCTCGAGCGCCACTTCGACGAGATTCGCGATCTCGAGAATCGCATCAACGCGTTGCCTCCGGTCTCGGGTGCGAACTGCTTCGTCCCCGCAGATCCGGGTGACGATCCTCCGATTGGTGGCGACCACGAAGGGGGCGGCAGCGGTTCGGTCACACCAGGCTCCGGCTACAGCGACGAGCACACCCGCTCACGCGTCTTCGCCGACTTGATCCACATGGCGTTCGTCTGCGACCTCACGCGCGCGGCCTCGCTGCAGATCACCGCGTTCCAGTCGCACATGAACGCGCGTCCGATAGCCGACGGTCTCGGCACGCTCGCAGGCACGACCCGACCCGCACGCTGGGCATCGGTCGGCGGCGACCTACACGAAGTGGGACACAACGGAGACCCGAACACCCGCGGGCAGATTCCATCGGCGGGCCTCCTGCAATGGCATATTTCGCACTACGCGTACTTGATCGACAAGCTCCGCAACACGCCCGAGGGTGGCGGCAACGTGCTCGACAACAGCGTCATCATCTTCACGCCGGAAGCGGGTCACGGACTACAGCTCAACGACGGCACCTCGCAGAACCAAACGCACTCCGTCGAGAACATGGTCATGCTCATGGCCGGTCGCGCAGGCGGCCTCAACCCCGGCGAGCACGTCAACGGCAACCGGGCGCATCCGGCCACGGTCCTCATCTCGGCAATGCAGGCCGCGGGCTATCAGGGCAACACACTCGGTGACGTTTCCATCTAGGGGGATTGCGCCAGGCGGGGCGCGGACCCATATCGTCGGCATGCTCGCGGAGGTTTGGAACGTTTGGCTTCAACTCGCGCCCTGGTTCCTTCTTGGTGCCGCGGCGGCGGGCCTGCTGCACGTGCTGCTTCCCCGCGACTTTGCCCGGCGGCAGTTTCGTGGGCTGAGCGGAGTAGGGAAGGCGGTGGCACTCGGTGTGCCTTTGCCGTTGTGTTCCTGCGGCGTCATTCCGGCTGGTCTGGGCCTCAAGAAAGATGGCGCTAGCGACGGGGCAGCGGTGGGGTTCTTGATCAGCACCCCGCAAACCGGTGTCGACTCTTTGTTGGTGAGCGCATCGTTCCTGGGTTGGCCGTTCACTATCTTCAAGGCCCTCAGCGCCCTCATCATGGGCTTGGTCGGCGGGGCGGCTACTGAAGCGCTGCACACCGATGCAGAGAGCACGACCGGCCTCGGGGAAGCCACCGCGCCGCAATCGACCGTGGGTTTCTTCGAGCACATGATTGATGTCATTCGTCCGATCTGGAAATGGATCGTGTTCGGCGTCGTGGCCTCGGCCGCCATCACCGTGTGGATTCCGCCTGGCATGATCGCCGGCTGGTCCAACGTTCACCCCGCGCTGGCCGGCTTAGCCGCGCTCTCCATTTCACTTCCGCTTTACGTGTGCGCGACCGCGTCGGTGCCCATCGCCGCGGCACTCGTCGCACAAGGCATGCCCACCGGCGCCGCGCTCGTGTTTCTGATGGCTGGACCTGCAACGAACGTCGCGACCATCGGCGCGGTGAAGCGAGCGTTCGGTGGTCGGGTGCTGGCTGTCTATCTGGCGACGGTGATGATCGGTAGCGTTGGGCTCGCGTACCTCTACGACGCCTTCATTCCCTTCGAGGCACTCGGCGGTCTGGTGCATCAGCACCAGCACCCGTGGTGGGCCTGGGCCTCCGCGTTGGTACTGGCCGCGCTCTTCCTCTATTTCGCATTCGACGATCTTCGCTCCACTTGGCTCCGCCGCGCCGCACCGACTGGGCCAGAGGTCGTGACCCTGGAGGTCGATGGCCTCACTTGCAACAACTGCGTTCGCAAGCTCGAGCGTGCCCTCCGTGAGGCTGACGGTGTCGCCTCCGCGACCGTTACGTTGGACCCGGGTCAGGCGACCATCGAGGGTACGGTCCCGGCGGCTGCCTTGAGGGCCATCGTGCAGGCGACTGGGTACACGGCGAAGTGAGGGGTAGGGGACTCCCCTTTTTCGTCAATCCCTTAGCTGCGGCCGGCTAGAAGGGTTTCTATCGCGGGGCTGATTGGGATGTGCTGTTCGGCGAAGATTTCTCGGATCCATGGGTCGGCGTCTGCGATGGAGCCGAAGGGTTGGACGGGGACCGGGATCGGCGCGACCCAGGTGACGGCCTTGAGTGCCCCGCGAATCAGCGCGTTACCGATGAGCGCAGCGATGCCGAAGTGGTATTCGCCGGCCAGCTCGCCTGTGACGTCAAACCATTCGGTCAGCCGCTTGCGCTGGTGAGCCGTGATCGCAGTCGTCAGCCCGCGCGAGTCGAGAATCGTAGCGAAGGGAACTCGGCGTTCCACCATCGCAGTGTACTGGGTGATGAAGTACTCGAACCCGTCGTCACTCAGCGGCTTCGACGGAAAGCGAACGTAGAGCAGCGGCCAGGCGTTGTCGTCGAAGATGAGCCCGAACTGATGCACGCCCGGTCTCACCCCCGTAGTCACGCCTGGCCCGTCCCGTTCTTGATCGGAGGCAAGGTCAGCCGAAAGCGCGTCTCTTTGTCGTCGCCCGTGCTCACCTCGAGGTCGCCGCCGAGCTCTTCGGCAATGCGCTTCGAAATGGCCAAACCAACGCCGGCACCCTGCAGTCGCCCACCCACGCCAAACGGCTTGAACACGGCGTCCATTTGGTCGGCCCCAATCCGAGGCCCGTTGTCCGATACGTCGAGCACCGCCTTGTCGCCCAGCATGGCCGTCGTGACCCGCACGATCCCTTGGCCGCCTTCGCGCGTCGCAGCACGCTGAATCGCGTTCGCAAGCAAGTTCAACGCGATCTGCACGACGTTGGTGCGCGTCGCCATCACCTTCGGCTCAACCCCTGTGGTCACTTCAATCAGCGCACGCCCACGAAGCCCGCTGCTCTCGGCTTTGCGCAACGCCACCCGCACCGCGTCAGCCAGATCGACGATCTCGGCTTCCACTTCCTCGGGTGCCTTCGCCATCTCTTCGGTGAGTTCCAAGATCCGCTTCACACCGTCCCGCGCGTCGATGACCGCGTTCTCGACCTGCGCAAGTGTCCCACGCGCACGCGTCACATTCGGCGTGGCTTCCTCGAGCGCCGCAGTAGCAGCCCCGATCGAGGTTTGAATCACGGTGAGGTTGTTGCGAATCCAGCCCACCGGGTTCCGAAGCTCGTCCGCAAGCCCGCTTGCCACCACGCTTAGCGAGTACGCACGCTCTGTGTCTAGCAAGCGCTGCTCGAGCTCTTTCACTCGCGTGTTGAGATTGTAGAGGTCGATCGCATCACGCAGCTCCGCGCGAAGCACTTCGGGCTCCCACGGCTTGCGCATGTAGCGTCGCACATGACCGCGGTTGATCGCGTCCTCAGCCGCCTGCAAGTCAGAGTAAGCGGTGATCAGCAAGCGAATCGCGTCCGGGTACTCCAACTCGACTTTCTCGAGTAGCTCGATCCCGGTCATCCCCGGCATCCGCTGGTCGGTGAGCACGACCCCAATCTCGTGCTCTTTCATCAACTGAAGCCCCGCCGCTGCGCTCGACGCCGTCAACACGGGAAAATCGTCGCCACACACGGCTTCAAACACGACGAGATTCGGCTCCTCGTCATCAACAAATAATACGTGCGCTGTCATGCCGCCTGCTCCATCGCCGGAATCTCCATCACGAAGCGGGCCCCCCCACCGGGCCTAGGCTCATATCTTAGCTCACCGCCACACTCCTGGGCGATTCTTCGGCTCAAATGAAGCCCCAACCCCGTCCCTTCCCCTTC
>CAYZDM010000077.1:0-8860 GCA_964476875.1 uncultured Sandaracinaceae bacterium
CCTCGAGGTCTTCGAGGTCGCCAAGGATCACGCTGCGCGCAACCCAGGCGGCTCTCAGCGAGTCGCTTATCGGAGCCTTGCCCGCTGGGCCGGGATGCACTCCACGTTGGCGGCGATGGGCCTCATGCGAAAGCCGGTCGAGCTAAACCGCAACCAAGCGGCCACAGGCACCTGGACCCTTTCGGCGGCGTCCTAGGCGCGTTCACTCCAAGTCGACGGCTATTCTGCCGTGAGGAGTTCGACGTCAGCCTCCGATGGCATCGTCGGTGGCGGCGGCGGCATGGTCGGACGGCCTCGGACGCGGGCGAAAACGTTGCTCGCGTTGCGTCGGGCGTCTTCAAGGATGAGGTAGCTGCAGGGCACGATGAGCAACATGATCATCGTGGCGGCCAGCACCCCGAAGCCGAGTGACACGGCCATGGGGACCAGGAAGCGAGCCTGAACCGAGGTTTCTAGGATCATCGGCGCGAGGCCAAAGAAGGTCGTGAGCGATGTCAGCAGGATCGGCCGGAACCGGCGGGCACCTCCCGCGACGACCGCTTCCCAGATGCTCATGCCTTCGTCGCGGTAGCGATTGATCGACACGATGAGAATCAGCGAGTCGTTGACGACGACGCCGGACAGCGCGATCAACCCCATCATGCTCATCAGGCTGAGCGAGAACCCCATCACGACGTGTCCCCACACCGCGCCAACCATCCCGAACGGGATCGCCGACATGACCAAAAGCGGCTGCGTATAACTTCGGAACGCGACCGCGAGCATCGAGAACATCACGATCAGCGCCAACGCAAATCCCATGCCGAGCGCGCCCATGGTTTCTGCTTGGCGTTCTTGCTCGCCTCCGAGGCTGTACGCGAGACCTGGGATGTCGGCGAGTAGTTGTGGGAGCTCGCGTTCGCGAATCTGCGCGTTGATATCGTTCGCGTTCGCGTCTTCATCGGCGACGTCCGCGGTGACGCTGATGTTGCGCCGCCCGTCGGTTCGCTTGATGAGCGTGTAGGCCTGGCCGCGCTTGACGATGGCGGCCTGGGAGAGCGGCATCTCCCCACCCGTCGGCGTTCGCACGATGAGTTCTTCGACGTTGTACAGGGAACGCCTTTCTTCGAGTGGCAGGCGGACGTAGACACGGATTTCGTCTCGGCCCCGCTGTTGGCGCACGGCCTCCGCTCCGAAGAAGCCTGCGCGGACCTGGCGCGCAAGCTCAACCTCGGTGAGCCCCTGTGCCAGCCCGGCGTCCGTCAGACGGAAGTCGAGCTGCTGCTTGCCCTTTGTGACGCCGCTGTCGATGTCGCGCAGACCGCTGTACGTGCCGATCTCGGACGCCAGTCTTTCGGCGGCCGCCTCGAGGGTCGGTACGTCATCGTGAATCAGCTGAATATCGATCGGCTTGCCAGGCTCGACGCCGACTTCGTAGGCAAAGGTGAGCGACTCGGCGCCGGGAATCTCGCCAATCTCGTCACGCCAGCGTTGAACGAACTGCTGCGTCGTGAGACCACGTTCACCGGCGTCGATCAGATAGGCCATGATGGTGGCGTAGTGGCTGCCCTCGGTCGACAGCACGCCTTCAGGCCCCGCCTCGAGCATGCTCATGGCGCCGACCTCTTCGTAAAGGCCGCGTGAGATGGTCGTGGCGTCGACCTTCGCGTCTTCGGTGTCGATGATCGACTGGGCGATGCCCGCGATCCGGTCTGCGATCCGTTCGGTTTCGGAGACGGGGGTGCCAACTGGCATCTTGAGGTGCGCTGTGATCATGTCGCCTTCGACCTTGGGGAGGAAGGTGAACGGGATCCGCCCGGCGACGTAACCAAGGGTCACCACGAGTAGCGCGACACCCGCGGCGATCGTGAAGTAGCGCCAGCGCAGGGCCTTCTGCAGGATCGGCACGTACGTGTGCTGGATGTGATGTTGTAGCCGGTGCGCCATGTTCAGCTTCGCGAACGCGCGCATGACCCAGAGGTATGGAGCCAGGACGATCCGGAGCCACCAAGGCATGGGGTGTGAAAGGTGCGCCGGCAGGATCAGTAGGGATTCGACCAGCGAGATCAGAAGGACCGCGATCACCACGATGGGGATCACGCGGAAGAACTTGCCCATCGGTCCGGGCACAATGAGCATGGGCGCAAACGCGACGCAGCTTGTCAGGATCGCGAAAATGACCGGCTGGGCGACTTCCTTCGTGCCGCCGATGGCTGCCTCCAGGCGACCCTTGCCGTCCATGCGTTGTTTGTAGATCGCCTCGCCAACGACGATTGCGTCGTCGACCACCATCCCGAGTGTGATGATGAACGCGAAGAGCGAGATCATGTTGATCGACACGTCCGTGTAGGGAAAAAAGAGCAGAGACCCCGCAAACGAGATCGGAATGCCCAGCGTCACCCAGAATGCCAAACGAGCCTCTAGAAAGAGCCCCAACGTCAATAGAACCAGGAGCAGGCCGATACGCGCGTTGCCGATGAGCAACGAGAGGCGACCCTCATACATCTCTGCGGTGTCGAACCAGGGCGCGGCGTACATGCCTTGGGGCAAGGTCTCTTGGAGCAGCGCGACGTGCTCCTTGGCTGCGGCAGAGACGGTGAGGGGGGTCTCACTGCCGACGCGGTACACGTTCAGCATCACAGCGCGTTTGCCGTTGTACGTGGCCTCCTTGTCGATCTCGCGAAATCCATCGCGCACCGTGGCCACGTCCCGCACGCGGACTTGCGACCCGTCCGGCCCGCTCAGGAGGATGATGTCTCCGAACTCGCTGCCGCTGTCGCGACGTTCGGTGGTGCGGAGCAGAACTTCGCCCGATTGTGTCTTCACGCCGCCGCCCGGGAGTTCGACCGATGCGGCCCGCACTCGAGCCGCCACCTCGTCCAAGGTCAGTCCGTGTTTGCGGAGCTGAGCCTGCGGGACCTCGATGCTGATCTCGAGGGGGCGGATGCCGGAGAGTTCCACGTAGGTGATGCGTGAGTCCTGCAGGAGCGCGCGGCGGCTACTCTCGGCCACCGATCTCAAAGTCGCCTCGTCCACGTCTCCGTAGAGCACCAGCGAGATGACCTGCTGCCGGTTCGACAGCAGACTCACCGTGGGGCGTTCCGCGTCTTCTGGGAACGACGTGACGCGGTCGATAGCGCTCTTGACGTCGTTGAGCGCCCGGTCCTTATCTGCGCCGAGGAGCAGTTCGACCAAGGTGCTCGCCTGTCCCTCCATCGCCGAGGAGGTGACCTTCTTTACACCGTCGATCCCGCGGACCGCTTCCTCGACCGCAAGCACGACCGCTTGCTCGACCTCCGCAGGGCTCGCGCCCGGATAGATCACGCTGATCGAGACGATGTCGAGCTCGACCTCCGGGAACACCTCCTGCTTGATGCCAGAAGCCAAGGTGACCAGGCCCCCGACGATCAGGATCAGCATCAAGACATTCGACGCCACGGGGTTCTTCGCCATCCAGGCGACGGGTCCGTGCTCCTTCTCTGGATCGAAGTCGTTCGAGTTGGTCATGGCGCGGCTTGGGCGGCGGGCTCGCTCGGATCAGGCAGAGTGGTTTCAGGCGTGGTGTCGGCGATCCGCAGAAGCATGTTGGGGACCGGTGTCGCGATGCGACTAGTGACGACGCGCTCGTTCGCCGCGATGCCCTCCGTCACGATGACCGCGTCGGGCTCGGTCCACGCGATCTGAACTTCACGGACCTCGAGCAGGTCCTGGTCGTTCATGACGTACACGTCGCGGCCGTTTCTCAGGGCAACGCGCGGGAGGCGAATCGCGTTCTCGATCGGCTGCGCGCCGATGGCGACGTCGACGAAGGAACCGAGCAACAGCGGCAGGTCGCCTCGCTGGCCCAGCGGATTGTCGATGCTGACCAGCAGGCGTGCCATCGCACCGCCGGGATCGAGGTCCGGTAACTGCCGGATGACCTCGCCGCGGCGTTCGATGGTCTCGTTCCCCACGTGTTGAACGATCCGAGCCTCGGAGCCCGGCGCGTCGGGGGTACGGGCCCTCGCGCTTCTCAGGGCGCTGACAGGTACCGACACTTGGACGTGGTATTCATCCGTGCCAACGAGCGTTGCCACCGGCGCTTGTGGGTTGACGAGTTGGCCTTCGTCGACATTTTCGCTGACGACCATGGCGTTGAATGGCAAGCGCAGCGTGGTGCGCGCCAAGTCGAGCTGCGCCTTCTTGAGCGAGCTCTGGGCGGCCTTGAGTTCTAGCCTAGTGGCTTCGAGTTGTGGCTCGCGCTGAGCGAGGGCGCGCTGTTCGTCGGACACGTCCATTTCGCCGAACGCGTTCCACTCTCGCTTGGCGACCTCTCCGCGACGCTTCTCGATCGAGAGGTCGAGCTTGGCCCGGTTCATTTGGGAACGAACGGACTCCACGGCAAGCTGGTAGTCGCGAGGATCGATGCGCAGGATGGGCTGGTCGGCCTTGAAGCGGCCACCGGCGACGAGTTCCGAGCTCTGCCAGATCACACGTCCACCAAGCTCTGGCTGAAGCACCACCTCTTGCGCCGGCACGACGGTGCCCTTGGCGTAGAGGTCGACTTCGTGCCGGTCCGTGTTGATCTGGATCACCTCGACGAGAGTTCCTTCGAGGGGCTTCTCGGCGCGCGGGGGCTCTTCTTTGGTGGTTACCAGGACGAAGGCTGCTGCGATCGCGGCGATGATCACCCCAACCGAGAGGCCCCACTTCATACGGCGTTCGGCTTTCTTACTCATCCTCGGGCTCTCCAAATTCTTCAGGCCAGGCGCCGCCGAGGGCTCGATAGAGCTGGACGCGGTATGAGACCAGTCGTCGTCGGGCGGACACGAGCTGCAGCTCGGAAATCTGCCGGGTGGCGAGGGCCGTGAGCACCGGCAAGAAATCACTCAGCCCCGCGCGGTAGCGATCCCGCGTGGCTTCGAGTGTGATGCTGGCCAGTCGAAACTCTTCCTCGAGGAACTGAATACGAAGACGCTCTTGGCGCTCGAGGACCAAGGAGCTTTCGACCTCCACCAACGCCCTGAGGATGATCTCGGCGTATTGTTCCGTGAGCTGGTCGAGTACCGCTCGCTGCGCCTTGATCGCCGACCAGCCTGCGATGCCGTCGAAGAGCGGCACTGACAGTTGAGCGCTCGCGTTCCACGTAATCCCAGTGGCCGCTCGGGTTTCGGTGGTCGGGAGCCCGGAGACCGGATCCTGAGCGTCGCTCTCTGCCCGGAGCCAAGTGTAACCGGGCGCGAAATTCAGGGTCACTACGGGGAGCCGAGCTCCGACGGCCGCTGCAACCCGACGGTCCTCCGCCGCGACGCGCTTCTGGATGGCTTTGATGTCGGGTCGCGCTTCGAGAAGGCTTGCCGGCGCTTGTATTTCTGGCGTGGGGCCCACATCCGGCAGAAGCTTGCCATCTACTGGGAACTCACGACCAGGTGCCTCGCCCAAGAGGACCGAGAGGCGCTGTTCTGTCAGCGCGATTCGTGCGTCCGATAGCGCGAACAGGGCGCGCTGGCCCGCGACGCGTTGACGTTGCTGATGTACGTCGACGGCAGAGTTTAGACCCTCACGGTAGCGGAGTTCGACGAGCTCCAAGAACCGCAAGTCGGTCTCCAGCTGCTCTGCAACCACTGCGACTTCGATCCGCGCGTTGACCGAATCGAACCAGGCTTCGGCAACCTCCGCCGAGATCGTGATCGCCAGAGCCTCTTGATCCAGACGGGCGGCCTCTGCGTCGAGCTTGGCTCCTTGATGCTCGCGAGCACGGCGGGCAAACATGTCGATCTCGTAAGATATGGGCAGCGATGCGCCCGCACCTTGAAAACGGAACTCGCCGAAGACCTGGATGTCCTTGCCGATACGATAGCTAGCGTCGACTCCGACCTGGGGCATCCGTGCTGCACGCACCTGGTTCGCGATGTAGCGCGACTGCTGAACCCGAGCCCAGCCTGCGCGCACGCTCTGGTTGCGTCGGAGTGCCTCTTCGATCAGCACAGTGAGCGTTGGATCGCCCATGTGGCGCCACCAGCGAACGTCGCGGACGGCCTCGGGTTTGGTGGTGCCGTGAGGGATGGCGTCGGCGTCTGCATCGGTGGGCTCTTGCGACGGGGGGGCTTCTGAGCCCTCTGTGAACGCTCCCGGCACCGCCACCGGAGGCGGAATCTCCGTCTCCTTCTTGTAGTTGCACCCGGCAGCCAGCCCGCCGGCCAGCAGGATGAGAATCGCGCCTCGCATCATGAAGCCTCTCCGCTCGAAAGTGCCCGCACCATCGAGTCGAGGTGTAGGGGCACTAGCTGTTCCAAATCCACAGGTACGGGAATTCTTTGCGCCATACCTTCCTTGTTGAGTCCAACCATCACCACGCCCAGAAAGCTGGTCCAAAGCTGAATGGCTTGGGGTAGGGGGTCGACGTCGGAGCGAATGCTGCCGTCGACTTGGCCCCGTTTGAGCGAGGCGACGACCAATGAGAGCATCTGACCTACTCGGCCACGGTAGATCTGAAAGTCCTCCGTCGAATCGTCCATCCGTTCGCCGGCGCTCAGCCACTCGATGGCGAAACGGAAGTGGTGCGGGTGTTCCTGAGTGAAGTCGTAATACCTCTGGAGAAGCCGCTGGACCGCATCGAGCCCAGTCGATGCGTCGTTGAGGGCTTCCTCCACGACCGGCAGGAGCGTATCGAGCAATCGCGTGGCGACCCCGGCGCAAAGGGCATCCTTGTTCTCGAAGTAGAGGTACAGTGTGCCCTTGCTGAGCTCGGCAGCCTCCGCGACCCCATCCATCCGCATCCCGTGGTAGCCCTCGGCTGCGACCAGCTCCTGCGCCGCGTCGAGAATTGCCTCCCGCCGCGCCATCCGCTCTCGCTCTCTACGAGCCGCCACCGCCATCGCTTGCCTCCGGTAAAACTGACTAGCAGTCAGTCACTGACCCATAGTTAGCAAACCTAGGGGCCCCAGTCCCACAAGCCAGCAAAAAAAGGCCGCAGTCCCCTTTTCCTTGGGGTTAATTTTGGCAAAGGGGCGGAGCCCCCGTTTTGTGGGCGGGACAGGGGTCGAACCTGCGACGTCCGGCGTGTAAAGCCAGCGCTCTACCGCTGAGCTACCCGCCCAAAGTGCCGGCGAGCATGACCCCCCACCGCCCTCCTGTCCAACCGGGACACTCCCCACCCAGATAACTGTTTGGAATCACAAGTGAACTGCGCGAAAGATCGCAGCGGCTCACGTGCCGACTTCAATCGGGCTGCCGCCGAGGTGCTGCGATCTTCGTCGGAAAAACCCTGCTAGAACGGGTAGTTACGGACCAGGGGAGTGTCCCCTATTGGTGCGCGCCGGGGGGGTCTACGGTGGGTTCGGGGACTTCTTCGGGGTCGGGGGCGTCTGGGGTGAAGAGTTCGCCGTCTCGGTATTCTGTGGGGCGGACTCGGTGTTCGCCGAACAGGGCTTCTGGGTCGCTGAGGACTAGGGCCTCTCGAAGGACCTCGTCCATGTGTTCGACGAGGACGACTCGGAGTTCGTTGAGGACGCGGCGGGGGATTTCCTTCAGGTCCTTTTGGTTCTCCTTCGGAACCAGCACGACCTCGATCTCCGCGCGATGGGCAGCGAGCAGCTTCTCCTTCAGGCCACCGATCGGCATGATGCGCCCGCGCAGCGTGATCTCACCGGTCATCGCGACATTTTTGTGGACCGGGATCTTGAGTAGAGCGCTCGCGATGCTCGTGGCCATCGTGATGCAGGCACTTGGGCCGTCCTTCGGCACGAAGCTCGGAAAGTGAACATGCACATCGTACTTCGAGTGAAAGTCCTTCTCAAGGCCGAGCACCTTCTGGCGTGAGCGGATGTAGCTCATCGCGGCCTGTGCCGACTCCTGCATTCCCTTCTCGAGGAGCCCCGTGATGTTGAGCTTGCCCTTGCCGGGCACCACGGCGACCTCGCACTCTAGGATCGAACCGCCGAACGCGTTGACCGCGAGGCCATTCGTGAGCCCGACGTGGTCTTTCTCGTTCGCCTTGTCCGGTCGGTACTTCGGCACGCCCAGGTACTGGGGGATGTCTTTCGCTTCGACGTGATAGCTCTTCTCTTTCGACTCGTCGCCATCCTTCAGCACTTGCCGCGAGATCTTGCGGCACACGCTTCCGATTTCTCGCTCGAGATTCCGGACACCGCTTTCCATGGTGTAGTAGTGGATCATCTGCCGAATCGCGTTCTCGCTGATTTCGATGTCGATCTCTTTGAGACCGGCGTTTTCGCGCTGCCGCGGAACGAGATAGCGGGTCGCGATGTTGAGCTTTTCGTACTCGGTGTAGCCACTGATCTCGAGGATCTCCATGCGATCACGCAGAGGGAGCGGGATCCCTTGAAGCGTGTTGGCCGTGGTGATGAACATCACCTCCGAGAGATCGTAGTCGAGGTCGAGGTAGTGATCGTTGAAGCTGTGGTTCTGCTCTGGGTCGAGCACCTCGAGCAAAGCGGATGCAGGATCGCCGCGGAAGTCCGCAGACATCTTGTCGATCTCGTCCAGCAGGAACACCGGGTTGTTGGCGCCGACCTTGCGCAGCGACTGAATCAGGCGTCCGGGTAGGGCGCCGATATACGTGCGCCGGTGGCCTCGAATCTCGGCTTCGTCGCGCACGCCACCCAGAGACAGGCGCACGAATTCGCGGCCGGTGCAGCGAGCGATGCTCTTGGCGAGCGATGTCTTGCCGACGCCAGGCGGCCCAACCAGACAAAGGACGGGACCCTTGAGCTTCCTAACTAGCGCTTGGACGGCAAGGTACTCGACGATGCGCTCTTTGGGCTTCTTTAGGCCGTAGTGATCCTCATCGAGAATCTGCTCAGCCGCGTCGATGTCGTAGTTCTCTTCGCTCTTGTCGGCCCACGGCAACGCGAGAACCCAGTCGATGTAGTTGCGGATA
>CAYZDM010000078.1:0-8820 GCA_964476875.1 uncultured Sandaracinaceae bacterium
CCACGACGTCTTCGCCCTGCGCGTTGGGCAGGAACTCACCGTAGAGATGTTTGTTGCCGTTCGAAGGGTTGCGTGTAAACGCCACGCCCGAGCCGCTATGAGGCCCCGTGTTTCCAAACACCATGGCCTGCACGGTGCACGCGGTCCCAGTCCCTTGGTCGATCCCCTGCATGCGTCGGTATCGCACTGCCCGCGAGTTGTCCCACGAGCGGAAGACGGCTCCGATCGAATCCCAGAGCTGCGCGTCTACGTCTTGCGGAAACGGCGACCCCGATGCTTCTTGAACGACCGCAAGATAGGAGGCGATGAGCCCCTCGAGGTCCGGCACCGAGAGTTCGGAGTCCAGCATCCGCGGTTCGCCCAGGTCGGCCTTGAGGTCGCTGAGTAGATACTGGAAGCGGTCGGCGCCAATGCCGCGGACCACGCAACCGTACATCTGGATCAAGCGGCGATACGCGTCTAACGCGAATCGCTCATCTCCGTGCTGAGCGGCGAGCCCCGCCAGCGACGCTTCGGTGAGCCCCACGTTGAGCAGCGTGTCCATCATGCCCGGCATCGAGACCAGCGCGCCGGAGCGGATCGACAGGATCAGTGGGTTATCGGCGCCGCCGAACTGTTTTCCGAGTTGCTCCTCGAGGGAGCGGACGGCTTGCGAGACCGCTGATTCGAGACCGTCCGACCAATCGCCAGTCGAGCGATACTGCTCGCCGACTTCAGTCGTGATCGTGAACCCCGGAGGCACAGGGATTCCCAGTGCCGTCATTTCGTTCAGACCGGACGCCTTCGTTCCGAGGAGCTGCAGCCGGACGTCCGAGTCCAGCTCTGCGTCAAACGGATAGAGAAGGGTCACGGCGCTGCAACTTTGTCCCAAGCTGGTGGAAGTGCGCAATACCGTTGACCGTGTCTGCGATTTCCCCAAGCAATCGCAGTCGATTGTCCCGGACACGGACGTCGTCAACCATCACAAACACCTCGTCGAAGAAGCGATCGATCGGCTTGCCGAGCTCCTGAGCGACAAGCCTCAGGGCGTCTCCGTAGCGACGTTCACTGGTGGCTTTCTGGATCTCGTCACGAACGGTCTCGAAGCGTTTTGCCAGGGCGCTCTCCGCGCCTTCCTCGAGCAACGCCGAGTCGACCGGGCCCCGGGCGCTGTCCTTGGTGATGTTGAACGCCCGCTTGAAGGCGATGGCGAGTGGCTCGAATTCAGCGGCGCCACCCACTTCGGACACGGCCTCGATGCGGCTTCGCAAGTCGCGGATTGACGAACCGTCCCAGGCGCCGAGGCAGGCGTCGACGACATCGCCACCATGAACGTCCTTGAGCATCGCGCGAATGCGACCGCGGAAGAAGTCGTCGAGGGAGGCTCGCACGTCTTCTGCTGGCGCCAGCTCGGCGTTCCCCGAGTAAGCGGCGTGGGCGTGGTCCAAAAGTTGACGAAGGTCGATGTCGATAGGCCCTTCGAGTGCGATGCGAATGATGCCGAGCGCGGCACGGCGAAGCGCAAACGGATCCGCCGAACCCGTGGGGACCAAACCGATCCCAAAGCAGCCCACCAGCGTATCGATGCGGTCGGCGACGGCAACGACGGCACCGACCAGTTGGTCCGGTACGACGTCATCGGCCCCTTGCGGTCGATAGTGATCTCGGATCGCGTCGGCGATCGCTGAGTCCATTCCCTCGTGCAGCGCGTACCAACGTCCCATCTCGCCCTGAAGCTCCGGGAACTCGAAGACAATCAAGGTTTCGAGGTCGGCCTTGCACAAGCGTGCAGCCTCGACGCAGGCATCAGGGTCGGCACCTACGTGCTCGGCGAGTGCTCGCGCGTTGGCTTGAAGTCGCCGAACCTTGGCGCCCATCGTCCCCAGCTTCGATTGGAACACGACCGACTCTAGCTTTTCGAGCCGGTCGGCAAGAGGGGCCTTGCGATCTTCTTCGACGAAAAAGCGCGCGTCCGCCAGGCGTGCGCGGAGCACCCGGTCATTGCCCTTGGCGATCGTCTCTGGATCCTCTGCAGTATTGACCACATTGAGATACGACGGGAGGAGCGCCCCGCCTTCGGACGCCCGGACCGCGAAGTAGCGCTGGTGGTCGCGCATCACCGAGACGACGACTGTGTCCGGAAGCTCTAGAAACGACTCGTCGAAGCGACCCGGCACGGTGAACGGCTCTTCGACGAGCGAGACGCACTCGTCCGCGAGGAAAGCGTCGGAGACGAGAACGCCGCCCAAGGACTTTGCGGCAGCCAACAGTCCTTCCATCATGAGACTCTTGCGACGCTCGAGGTCGACGATGACGTGTGCGCCTTCGAGCGCCTCTTCGTATCGACCTGCCTCATCGAGGTCGAAGGTATCAGGGGCGAGAAAACGATGCCCCCGCGTCGTGCGGCCAGCCGTGATGCCGGCGAACTCAAACTCCACGACCTCGCTGCCGAGAAGTGACACGACCCAGTGAATGGGGCGACCGAACGAGATCTCGCCTGGCCCCCAGCGCATGGATTTCGGGAAGGAGATACGTTGGCAGATCTCTGGAAGGATCTCCGCGAGGACGGCCTGGGTGGCCTTGCCCCGCTCGTGCACGCGCACGCTGACGTAGTCCCCCTTGTCGGTTGTCTGCTTTTGAAGATCGTCGACTGTCACGCCGTGCTTCTTGGCGAAGCCGGCCGCCGCCTTCTTCGGGGAGCCGTCAGCCTCGAACGCGGCGCTCCAGGGCGGACCCATGACCTGTTCATCTCGATCGGGTTGACTGGGCGCGAGGCCCTGAATCCGTAGCGCAAGTCGCCGGGGCGTCCCGAGGGTTTGAACATCGAGTGAGTCTGTGGCCAGCCGAGCCTGACCCACGAGCTCGCGGGCGCTCGCGTCCATCGAGCGCAACGCGTGGGTCACAAAGGAGGCGGGCAGTTCCTCCGTTCCGATCTCCAGTAAAAACTCGGATGACATGGAGAGGCGTTGCTACCAGACGGGATCCACGGGCGCAACGGGGCGACGCCCCAAAACGCCCTATTGGGCCGCCGCCGCGGTGTCGAGGAGGGGAAAGCCGAGGGCCTCACGTTGCGCGTGCCATGACTCGGCGACCGCACGAGCGATCAGTCGAACCCGGCCGATGTAGCGCTGTCGTTCGGTGACGCTGATCGCGCCACGGGCATCGAGGACGTTGAAATAGTGACTGCACTTGATGACGGCGTCATACGCCGGAAGCACGAGCCGCTCAAGGGGCTCACGATCGAACTGAAGCGTGCCGCCCTTCCCCTTCTTGTCTCCGAGGCCCAGCAGAATGGCGACCTGCTTCTCGTACTCCTCGAATAGGTTCTTCTGCAGGGCGACGTCAGCCTGCTCGAAGTTGTAGGTGCTCCACTCCCATTCAGCGCGCTTGTAGATGTCGCCGTAACGGATACCGCGCGCCCATTGCAGTTCGTACACGTCGTCGACGTCCTGCAGGTACATCGCGATGCGCTCGAGCCCATACGTCAGCTCGCCGCTGATGGGCTTGCAGTCGATGCCGCCACATTGTTGAAAATAGGTGAACTGGCTGATCTCGAGACCGTCGAGCCAGACCTGCCATCCGAGACCCCAGGCGCCGAGTGTCGGCGACTCCCAGTCATCCTCGATGAAGCGGATGTCGTGGCGGCTGGGATCGGTGCCGAGGGCACGTAGCGATTCCAGGTAGAGGTCTTGGATGTCGAGGGGCGATGGCTTCAGAATCACCTGGTACTGATGGAACTGCTGAAGGCGATTCGGGTTCTCCCCGTATCGGCCGTCGGTCGGTCGTCGGCTTGGCTCGACGTAGGCCACATTCCACGGCTCGGGGCCGATCGCCCTCAAGAAGGTGTGTGGATTGAATGTGCCGGCTCCGACCTCGGAGTTGTACGGCTGGACGATGAGGCAACCGCGCTCCGACCAGAAGCGTTCGAGCGCGAGGATGATCTCTTGGAAGGTCATTCGTCGTCCTCGTCGTCGTGATCCGCTGCGTCCGCGTCGTCTTCTTCTTCATCCTCGCCGGCGGCCAACGCTTCGGCCTCGGCAATCGCAGCTTCTTCCACCGCAAGCAGTTCCTGTTCGGCCTGCTCCATCGCCTCTGCTGCGGCGAGCTCCGCCGAAGCGATGTCGACCGACTCGCCGGTCTTTTGCTCGAACAACGCCTTGTGCTCGTCGGTCAGGTCGCTGAACTCCTGAAGCGTCGGTAGATCCTTCAAGGCGCTCAGGCCGAAGAACTCGAGGAACCCTGGTGTCGTCCCATAGACGAGAGGCCTCCCCGGCTCGTCCTTGCGGCCGAGGATCTTCACCAGCCCTCGGTCGGTGAGCATCTTGAGCGACGAGCCCGAGTCGACACCACGCACGTCATCGACCTCGGGCCGGGTCAGGGGCTGCCGGTAGGCCACGATGGCAAGCGTTTCGAGTTGGGCGCGCGTGAGCCGCATCGGCTTGGGCGCGACGAGGGTCTTGACGAAGTCCGCGCTCTCCCGAGCCGAACGGAACTGATACCCACCAGCCACGAAGTAGAGGTGGCCCCCGCGATGCTGATAGTCGGCGACGAGCTCGTCCAACAGGGGCTGGACTTCAGCGATAGTGGCGCGTGCGGCCCGAGCCAGCTTTTTGTGGGTGACGGGGGTCGCAGAGACGAAGATCAGGCTTTCGAGCACGTTCTTGAGCGATTCGCCGCTCGACTCGATTGGGGTGCCCGCGCCGTTCTCCGAGGCCCCGTTGTCTGTCTGCACTTCTGTTTGGGTCATCGCTCTTGCTCGTCCTCGTTCCGCGCGTATGCGTCAGACGTCCCGGCGGGCACGACCACCGATTCACGGATCTCCTCGCCCGCCCAAACCGTCTCATCGAGATTGATGTCGGTGTCTACCACATCACTCGTCGGCTGTTGCACATCGGCCGGCACCACCGGTTCCCCAGTCGCGTCGAGGAGCGTGTACTCGAGGTAGATCGGTTCCTCGTGATCGGTTTGATAGATGCTTGCCAGGCGCATCTTGGCCATCTCGAGCAGCGCCAGGAATGTCACCACCAGATCGTATGAGGTGCTGACGTCCTCGAAGAGCTCGTCGAAGCGGCACCGACGGCGTTCACGCAGCAGCTCGACCAGCCCGCCGATGCGTTGCTGAATCGACATCCGCTCCGCGTCCACCTCGAGCGAGATGGTCGCGTTGACTCGAGCGGAGATTCTCTTGAGCGCGTCGAGCAACTTGAAGACACTCACTTCCGCCAGCGGCGCCGGTCCGTCCGCGGCGGGTGCCGGGGTTCCGCGGGCGAACACGTCTCGTCCGGCGATCGCACGTTCACCCAGATCTGCGGCCACCAATTTATATTTCTGGTACTCCAGCAAGCGTCGAATCAGCTCGGCGCGTGGATCGAGCTGATCGACCTCCTCGTCGTCTTGATCTTCTGGCGGTCGCGGCAGGAGGGTCTTGCTCTTGATGTGCGCCAACGTGGCCGCCATCACGAGGTACTCCGATGCGATATCGAGGTTGAGGGTCTCCATCAACCCGAGATATTCCAAGTATTTACCGGTGATGAAGGAGATCGGCAGGTCGAGGATGTCCAGCTCGTGTTTACGGATCAGATGCAGCAGCAGGTCTAGCGGCCCTTCAAAGTTGGGCAGCTCGATCCGGAAGTTGGGGTCCAGAGCCTCCGGGGCCTCGGGCGCCGGCATGGGGCTGGGCTCACTCATCGCATTGGGACCATGCGCTCGTACACTCCTCGGTGTCAATCGCCACGGGCTTCGTTGAGGGCTTCGATCACCGCATCGACATGCCCTTTGACCTTCACCTTGGGGAAGTGCTTGATCACCTTTCCATCGGGTCCGATCAGCACGGTCGACCGAATGATCCCCATCGATTTCTTGCCGTACAGGTTCTTCTCACCCCAGGCATCGTACTTCTCGAGCATCTTGCCGTCGGGATCACTGAGCAGCGGGAACTTCAGATCGTATTTGTCAGCGAACTTACAATGCGAGTCGATCGAATCTTTGCTGACACCGACGACCACCGCATCGCGGGCCTTGAGTTTGCGCAGCGACTTGTTGAAGTCGTTGGCTTCGGTCGTGCAGCCCGGTGTGTTGTCCCTCGGGTAGAAGTAGACGATGACGTACTTGCCGGCGAGGTCTTTGAGGGCCAGCTTGTCGCCCGTGGACGAGGGCAAGTTGAACGCGGGAGCCTTGCTACCTTCTTTGATCATGAAGACGCCTGTATTGCGGTTTTGAGCTCGGTGTCAACGCCTCGGAGACGACACGAAGTTGGATTCTCCGCGGCCCGCCCCCAAGATCAGGATATGACCGCCCGAACCCTCATCGTGGGAGACGTCCACGGCTGCCGCGAGGAGCTCGAGGACCTGATCGATGAATCGGGCTGGGACGAGGGCGACCAGCTGGTGTTGGTGGGAGATTTGGTGGCCAAAGGTCCGGATTCGCTCGGGGTTATTCGGCTTCTGAGGGAGAACGGGGCTCGGGCGGTGCGGGGCAACCACGACCAGCACTGTCTCAAGTGGTGGAATGCGAAGTGTGCGGGCGACGCGCTCCCGAAGCTGAGGCCAGCGCATCAGCGAGTCGCCGATGCGCTCGAAGAAGAAGATTGGCGCTGGTTGGCCGCGTTGCCCCTCTGGATCGAGCTGCCTGAGCACGACGCCTTGGTAGTGCACGGTGGCCTGCTCCCCGCCGTCCCTCTCGAAGACCAGGATCCGGCCGACCTGATGAACATGAGGAGCATCCTCGACGACGGCAGTGCTTCGCGAAGCATCGAAGAGGGCAGCCCGTGGGCAGAGCGATGGCCGGGACCCCGCTTCGTCGTGTTTGGGCACGACGCGATTCGAGGGCTTCAAAACCGCGCGCACTCGCTCGGGCTCGACACCGGCTGCGTGTACGGTGGCTGGCTTACTGGCGTCTGGCTTCCGCGTCGGGACCTCGTCTCGGTACCAGCCCGCGCAACGTACGCCCAACCCGGGAAGGATTGACGGGGATGGAGGTGTGGGTTTGCCGCGAGGAGGATCTAGGCGACGGGGAAGTTCGCACGAAGCGGCTCGGGACCGACGCCGACGGGCTTCCTGTTTTGGCCCTGGTGCTTCGTGACGATAGCGGTGACGCCGTCGCGTACCGGAACTTATGTCGACATCTTCCGGTTCCTCTCGACGGTGGAACGGGGGAGCTGTTGAGCGAGGATGGCGCGCACTTGCTCTGCGGAACGCATGGGGCGACGTACCGTTTGCACGATGGCTACTGTGTTGAAGGCCCATGCGAGGGGTTGAGCCTGCAGCCGCTCTACGTCCGCGAAGACCGGGGAGACCTCTACGTGTCGGACACCCCTGATTCTCCTTAGGGCAGAGGGTCGGTTGGGCCCCAATTGGGCTACGCCTCGCTGAGCGGGCTGGCGAGTGGATCGTCAGCCCGTTTTTTCTTGTTTGGCATGCCAGGCAGCCGGCGCAGATAGGGGGCCGACGTCGGACCAGGGCTTGTCTTCGCTGTGCAGGGCGACACCCTTGCGCGCCGTCAGCACCTCCACGCCCTCTCGGGTGACCAGCACCGTGTGCTCGAACTGAGCCGACAAAGAACGGTCCATCGTGAGCACCGTCCACTCATCGTCCATGACCTCGGTTTGGTAGCCACCGATGTTGACCATGGGCTCGATGGTGAACACCATGCCTGCCTTCATTCGTTTGTCTTTGCCGCGCTGTCCGAAGTGCGGGATCTGAGGCGGCATGTGGAACTCTCTACCAACGCCGTGGCCTACATAGTCGCGTACCACGGAGCAGCCCTTCCCCTCCGCGTACTCTTGAATCGCCGCGCCGATGTCGCCGATGCGCTTGCCGTGCTTGACCTCCGCGATGCCCAGTTCGAGGCATCGTCGCGCAGTCTCGACTACCAAGATGGCCTCTTCACTTGGTTCGCCCACGTAGAAGGTGACACTCGTGTCGCCGTGGTAGCCGTGCTCCTTCGGCAGGTACGTCGTGACATCCACGTTGACGATGTCCCCGTCTTTCAGGACCTGGTCACCGGGGATTCCGTGGCATACGCAGTCGTTGATGCTGGTGCAGACGCTCTTTGGAAACCCTTTGTAGTTGAGGGGCGACGGGTAGGCGTCGCGTGACACGATGTACTCGTGGACGAATTCGTTGATTTCGTTGGTCGAGATGCCAGGGCGAATGACCCCCCCCACCGCGGTCAGGCAGTCCGAGGCCAGTTGGCACGATGAGCGCATGTCCTGGAGCATGCGGGGCGTCATGAGTTCGATTGCTGACAAGGGGTTCCTCAAGCGTAAGCGCGTACCGCTTGTAAGACAGTGCAGCAAATTGTCGAGTTTAAGCCGTTTAACGACTGGTTTGACCCGTCGTCCGGATGGCACTAAATAGCCAAACCGAGAGGGTTTACAGGGCTTTTTTGATGTCAGACACGTACAACAATGTTCCGATGAGCGAAGCGATGGCCGCTCGCACCGAGAAGGAAGACGCGTTTTGGACCGGGCCTCGGCTCATCGTCCTCAGCTTCGCCACCCTTGCGGTTGCGTTTACGCTCCTGTGGCTGATGTCCCAAGGCATCATCGGACCGACCCAGCACGACGCCAGCTACGGTCACGAGCAACACCTGCTCCAGCCCGGTGGCGGCCCACTCGACTGAGCGCGCTCCGCTCAACTCGGTCGGCTAGAAGTCGAAGTCGAGCTCCTTGGGCTCGTCGTTCTTGAGTGAGTCGTCCTCACCTGGTTCGAAGGTCGCTTCGGAATAGAGATCGTCCAGAGACCAACCGGCCTTGTGGTGCCTGCGCAATTCCTCACGCTCGAACTCGGCCATGTTCTGATAGTTCTTTGGTCCTCGAGGGCGCATGTCCTCTCCCTTTTC
>CAYZDM010000079.1:0-8813 GCA_964476875.1 uncultured Sandaracinaceae bacterium
GTGAGAGCGACTGCTGGGGGGCCTCTTCGATCGCGGCTTCCAGGAGCCCCTGCGCGCGCTCCACCGTCTTCACGAGCTCCTTGTTGCTATCGATCGAACCCAGATCCCGACACAACAAATACGCGTCAACGAATCGCTTCGTGGCTTTGCTCTGGGCCGAACCCTCGTCCCTGGAGCCGAACTCGCGTTTGTAGTCAGCCGCAAGATCGTTGGAGCCCGACAATGCCTTCGTTTCGATCCAACCGACGTAGCCGGCAAACGAGTCCGTCGCGCGAGCGGCCTTGCCGAAGTAGCTCGACGCTGTATCCAAGTCCCCCGCGGCGAACGCACCATAGGCCCGCTCCAGCGCGACGAGCCGGTAGAGCGCGGTCGAGGCTTTCCGATCCGGGTCGTCTTGCTCTGCAGACTCCACCCAGATCTCGACCAACGATTCCTGCAAGGTTTGGACCCCCTGCCTGTGCGCCGCCCGCAGCGCACTGATGACGAGGTAGCGACGTACGTGGGCGTTCTTGGATCTGGTGAAGAGTTGCACGAGTTGCTCTTGCACGGCCTCGACGTTCTCCTCAGTGAGTTGGTAGAGGGCGATCTCCAAGTCGAGGGCGAGCGCGAGGCGGGTGTCGTCTGGAACCGACTCGCGAGCCTCGATCAAGCGGCCGAGACGTTGGTCGCTAGGCCGTCCCCGCTGAAGCAGATCGAGAAAGGCCTTGCCGTGCCGCAGCGAACTCGTGACCGAAGAACTCGCATGGAGCGCGATTTCTTTCAGTCTTGTTAGGCGCGTATCGTAGTCAGCAAGAAGCCGGTAGACGTGGTCGAACTGCTCGAACGCCAGGTCGAGAACGGTCTCGTCCTCCACGCCAACCAAGTCTACCTGAGCGAGCAGCTCCGCCGCGGCCGCTTTGTCCCCGAGGTCGTTGTAGATTCGGCTCAGCACCAGCGAACGAAGGGCCTCGGAATCGGGGGAACGATCGGTGACCACGGCCTTCACCGAGTCGACGAGTTGGATCGAGTCTTGAACGTACTCCTCGCTGAAGCGCCCTCGTGAGAGCCCGCGGTCTGCACGTCGGTGAGTGGCGAGCAAGATGATCAGCTCCGACCACCAATCCGAAACGCCCTCCGAGCCGAGAAGCACCTCCCGTTGGTCTCCGTAGTAAATCGCCGCCTCGTGCTCGCGGAGATCCAGATGCAGCTTCGTTAGCGCCTTGAGTTGCCCCGCGCGCTCGACATTGTCGGTTGCTCCAACGAGCAAATGTTGTCGGAGCATGAGTTCGCTCCACCGGTCGCGCACCGTCGTTGTTTCCGCCTCGATGCGAGCCTGATCCCAGTCCGAAGGCACGGCCCCGCTCGGCGGCAAGAGATAGATGTGTAGGTTCCCGTCGATCGCGCAGGTGAGCGCCATCGCCTTCTCGCGCACGGACGGGTAGTGGCAGTTCCACCTGGCGTTGGTCAGTTGCCGAGGCGTTCCAAACTCTGGCTTCTCGCCGTCGCCGTGGAACGGCATCCGAAACAGCACCCCGTTGTCGTCGCCGTCGATGAGGCCATCTCGGTTCGTGTCATTGAGAAACTGGGAGAAATAGAGGTAACGGCCATCGGGAGAAAACACGGGATAGCCCGAGACCCCCGGCAGACTCGCCTTGTAGTTGAATTCGTCTGCGCCCTCGACGGCCCGACGAATGCGGATGCCCTCCGCGCCGACCTGATTCGAGAACGACACGCCGACTTCGTCTCGCAGGCGGGCGAGTGGGATATAGGCGACCCATCGCTCGTCCGGCGACAGAGCAAGGCCGACGACGTTGGCTTCCTTTTGTTCCGGGTGCCTGTCGAACGCACCGTCGAGGAGAACGTGGTCTCCGTGGAGGTCTTCTCTCAGAAGAACCCCGAGGCGTCCGTCTTTGCGCCAGTAGATCTGCAAATCGGCGCCGTCGGTGGCGTGGCACTCTTCGCGATCGTTGCGGGCTTTGCCGTTGCTCCGGATTTTCCGTCGACAAGCGTCGCCCTGCGCGTCGGTTTCGTAGCGGATGTAGGCTACGCGCTTTGCGTCGGGACTGATGGCCGGCCAGATGATGTCCCCGAAGGCCTCGAACAACGGCTTCCCGGGCGAATTAACCGGGGACTGAACGAAGAGGTCGTACGCGTTGAACTCGTCGGTGACGTAGTAGAGGTAGCGACCCCCGGGTCCCAGAACCCCCATGAAGTGATTGTGGTCGCCGATGGTCACTCTTCTCGGCTTGTGAAGAGCTCGCGTCGTTCGGCGCTCGCTTGGCCGGGCCGTGTCAGGCTCGTTGGCCTCTGCAATCGCTGGGCTAGTCAGCGCAAACACGACCGCGGCCGCCATGACGGCGAAGCCACACTTCCGGCTACAAGAATGGCGCCTCAGCAGCTCTTCTGCTTCCATTGCCCATTCTCTTCAATCCACGTGCCACAACGCACCTGCTCGAGATGTACCGAGCGCCAGGCGTCCCTCGCAGCAGTCGCGGAACCACCCTTGCCCTTGGAGGCGAGATACTCCCATACCTGGCGCCGATGGAGGTTGTTGCGGCTCGCGGCGCGTAGGATCTCACTGACTTGCCCGTCGTCCTCGCAATGATCGGGCGTATACTTCAACAGGCCGTCCTGTCCCTCTCCCAGGCAACCTTGCAGCAGCAACGTGTCGATGAACTGCGCGTCGCTCTGCGAGACAGTGAAAAGCTCCAGGTCGTGGCCTGCCGCCGAGAGGCCCGCCTTGGACACGATGTCCTTGCCGGACACCGGACTTGGCCCGGGCTGAAGGGCGGCATCGACGCTCTCAAACTCGAGTTCGGGATACTCACCAGAGGCCTGAATCTCGAGAGCGGTGCGATTGTCCACCACGGCAATCGCGGGGGCTTTGATGCAGCCGGTTCCAAGCGTCAGGACGATGAGCCCAGCCAGCCTGAAAACCCCGCCACTGACTGAAATGATCCTCACTCTCGAACCTCCGGTCGCATGCTGATCTCTTGAGTGCTCCGGCCCTCTGGCGGCGGCACGATGCCCTTCAATGAAGGGGACAAGATTCGTTCTATGTACGGCTGCACGTACTGCTCGAGAAAAGGCGTCACCGGGATGCCCTTGATCTCGTCGATACGTATCGCCCCCGCTAGGCCACCGAGATCGATCTTCGCGTTCATCAGGCCTTCATTGAATTTGATCAGGACGAACTTCGGATAACCGAATTTCAGGCCTAGGCGCACCCGATTCAGATCTTCGTCTTCATGATAGGGGTCCAACACGTCAATGATCTCGTATAGGTGGTCCTTACTCACCCGGACTATCTGCGCCTTGCCCTGCACGATGAGCGTCGTTGGCACGAAGGTCATGGCCAGGTTTGCGTCGAGGACGTCATCTCCATCTTTCACTCGCACGCCAGTCAAGTGGCCCCGAAACATCACCTTGGGATCTTTCTTGTTGAGGTCAGCCAGAAACTGACCGGTCACGAAGCCGCCGCGATAGGAGGCGTGCAGTTGGTCCATGGCGATCGCGGACCCAACGACCTGCACGTTCGCCGCCACTGGCCCGATCACCTCTTGTCCGAATTGCAGTCGGTCTGCCGTGAAGAAACTATCCCGTTTGGTAAAAGGATAAAGATCGAAGAAGCGCTTTTGCGCCATCGCGTTGGCGGCCTGTGCGGGCACGACGAAAAGACTTGGTTCGGTAGCGAACTCTTGATCGACCGGAATCAGGGCGTCGAGATCGTCGATCAAGATTCCGTACTGCGGGAGCTCCAGCACCACGTCATGAAACTCCGTCGTCGCGAGGATGCGGTAGGTGTTGAGATCGCCTGACTCGATCGTGAAGGGCAACACGAGAGAACCGCCGCTCTTGGTTCGTTCAGTGCTTTGCCAGAAGCTGAAGTCCTGTTCGAAGGTTCCTGTGACGGTGGCGGCCTCCCGCCCGTACATCGAGGCGACCTCCGGACAACCAGCTAGGCCCGCGCTGCAGACCTCGGTGTTGCGAAGCGCTTCCGTCCAGCCTTCGTAGGCGCCCCGCGCTTCGAAACGGGTGCCGCCAGCAGGGTTCCGCCAATACGCGTGTCGAACCGCGAAGACTGTCGTGTCGTCCACATCGAGCTCTGCGCCAAAAGTGACGTCGCGAACCGGGTACTGCTGGACGTACGGCTGAACGAGCTCTCCGAGGGAGCCAGTCGTTTCGACGGTGAGGGAAGGGGCCCCATGAAGCGCCGCGTACGCGACCTGAAGGGTCTGCGCATAGTCGCGTCCGGTGATGGGCCAAGAAGCTTCGCCGTAGGAAGCTTCCGCGATGGAGGCGTCTACTTCGACTGCACCGTGTCCGGGCGCCTCGTGGGTCGAGCGCGTCTCCACCTCGAGCCCTTGCAGCTGGTGCGTCAGACCCGCGCGCAGCAGGGCGAGTCGCCGCACACTCAGCTCCGAGTGGTGCGTGCCGCGGGTAGTTCGAAGAGGCGTCTTGGACATCACGAGGGAACCCGACTGGTCCTTCGACACGAGCCCCCTGAACGCGCCCTGGCTCTCGAAGGCGAAGCTGAACTCATCCGAACGGTGCCCACCGTCTCCAAAAAGGATCGCTCCAAGGAGGGGGCCGGCCTCTGTGCCCTTCACGACGAGACGATAGCGTGTAGTGGGTTGGTCGTGGGATGCGCTCAACGAGAACCTGGTCGGTTTGCTGCCCACGATTGAGAGGGCGCCGGTGGCATCGAGTGCCGGTCGATCCGTGTCGACCGTGGCCTGTACCGACAAAGAGCTCTTGGGCGCTCGGCGGAACTTGCCCCAGTTGAGATTGTCCGCGGTGAGCAGGGCGTCGAACGCGTACTGTGCGGTCGCGGTGCGCTTCGCCTCGAAGGACAATTCTCGAGCACGGAAATGGCGTTTCCCGATGGAGACTCGGTCCACTGATGTGCCGACCTCGATGGCTGGATCACCGTCGTCTGTCGTCCAGTTGAGCGGGTCGCGAGCGACCAAGTCGACTTGCGCGTCACGTATGGCGATCGGGGCGTATCCTCGGCGACGAAGCACGAACGCCTTGATGGGCCCGTTTCCAGCGATGCGATGCTTCGCCAGATCCACGTCCAGCGCCATCGCTGCGTCGGCCTGGCTGGACACGCCATTCGCCTTCAATGACGCGTGCTGCACCGAGCCGACCACGGTGCCTGTTCCCTTCAAGCCCCACATCCCAGAATCCTGCGCGCCCAAGCCCTGCAACTCGACAGCCGCGGCCAGTCCGCGGAGCGCTGCGGTCAGACGACCCCGCTCTTGTAGACCCACGCCTTCGACGGAGGCTTGCAGTTTCAATGCCCCCAACGCCTGCTTCGGATCTTCTTGCGCGGATAGCACGGCACTCAACGCCACACCGTCGAGGGCGATGGTGACGGGTGCCTCCGAATAGCGGGCCCCTTGCAGCCCGCCTTCGACCGTCGCGGTTCCTGCCGAAACCCCGGACGAATCGATCTTGAGGCCCTGGAGTTCGAAGCGGCCTTTCAGGTTGTCGACGCTCAGCCAAGGCAGCACCCATGGCAGCGAGGCTGCTTCCACCGAGCCGTGACCGTCGAGGCTAGCAGTAGAAAAGGGTAGATAATAGGGCGCTTCCGTTGGAGACGCCTCGTCGTCCATGCCCGGACTCGTGTCGTGCAATACCGCGCGCACCTTCGCGACCAGCATGGAGTCGAGCACCGAAAAGTGGTCGATTTGCAGTGTCGTTCGCGCGTGGTCTGGTTCAAACGTGGCGCTCAACTCGAGGCGCAGCAGCGAATCAATCGGGCGGAGCTCAGGGAACAGGGACTGGTCGCGCAGGTGTGCGTTCGCGTGCACCGCGACTGCCTGATTGCTCTCTAAACGAACGTCCACTTGGGGAGAGAGGATGGCCGTCCGTACTTGTGTAGAGCGCGTCGGGTCCCCATCGTCAGCGTCGAGCACCGAGAGGGTCACGTCGTCGCGGGCTGCAGGTCCCAGCGAAATCGAACCATTGGCTTCGCTTCCGAGAGAGATGGCGTCAGAAAAAATGCCGAGGGACTCCAGATTCGTCTCGCGTGACTGCGCCCCCGAGCGAGCGACCTCGACCGTCCGAAGCCGAATGGGCGTCAGTCGAATGGAGTCAACGCGTAGCGGTATCTGCTCCAGCGCTTCGAGACTCCGAGACAACGAGGTCGACGTGTCCGACGCCTCTTCTTCCGATTGCAAGAGCTCCAGGAAGGAGTTGCGCCCGTCCTCGTGGATCACGACGGTGAGCTGGACAGGTCCACCGTGGACGGCGGAAATCAACAGATCGCCAGAAAAGAGCGCGCCGATGTCGATGGGAATGCTCAGTTCTTCGACACGCAGCATCTCGGCCGCGTGCGGTCGCAAGGCCGCGGGAGTCGCCAGCACGAAGCCTTGCACTTGCAAACCAGAAAACGGAGACAGCGAAAGGCGCTCGTATTGAACGTCCGTACCGACGAGCTCCGAGAGCACATACTCGACCTTGCCCTTGACCCAGGGATGCTCGAGGTTGCCCAAGAGCAAGACAGCGCCGACGACGAGAAGCGCGAGCGTAGCCACCAAGCTCAGCAAGAGGACGAGCCATCGACGCCTGAGCCCGCCTAGGACGCGCCGGTGCCACGACCGTGGCGACGCTTGCGTCGATGATTCAGAGCTTTCCTCATCGCGCGGTGACATGGGCCTAAGAGGGATATGCTGAAATGCGACGCCCGGCCAGTCGGAACATCGAGAACCGTCTTGGGTTGCTCCCTATGGGCGCTTGGTGCCAGAGATCAGCACAGGCTTCACGGGATACGCCCCGCGCGGAACCTTTAGCCAATCGAGCCCGATGATGGGCGTCAGCATGTCGAAGCTCGACGTTCCAGGGGGGTGCGGGCGGAAGCTCGACACGTCGGAGAAGCCGAGCTCGCGAAGCTGAGTTTCATAGAAACGTTGGGGGTGCATGATGACGAGAGGGATCCCCGCCAGCGCAAGCACTCGCTTCGTCAGGGCAGATGCGAATCGCTCAGCGGTATAGACGACCGCGTTGACCGAGAAGTCACTGATCCAGACCGTCCCGCCGGGCTTCAGGATCCGCCGCACTTCTTCGAGCACCCGGGCGACTTGCCTTCGAGACTCGGCCCAGCTGCCTTCAGTGACGTGGTGTAGGATCAGAGGAAGAACAACGTGGTCGATCGAGTTGTTCTCGAAGGGTGTCTGCCTCGCGTCGCCCTGGATCGTTTGATATCCCTCGGCCGCCCAGTGCTCCAGCATCTTCGGTGAGAGATCCATGACCGTGAGGTCCAGAGCACGGCAGGTCCGCGTGTCCGCCTGCGCCCAAACGCCTCCGATGCCCACGACCTTGCCACTCAACTGCGCTTCAATGCGAGCGGCAGTGATGACGTGAAAGGGAGCCATGCCGCCGGTCTTCGCGTGATAGGCGTCGGCTTGTTCGTCGAAGAATTCTTGTACCTGCTCCATCATCCACCCTGCGAGAACACGATAACAGCCGAGGGATGGAGGGTCAGAATTCGCGCCGGCGGGAGAACAGGGCAATGGGGGGGATCGAAGAGAAATCCCAATTACCAGGGTTTCAAAATCCAGAAACGCAGAAGCTGCGCCAGGAATCGGCTAGCGAGTAAAGAATTACGTATAGCGAAGCGCAGCCCGGCGACCCCACGTTGCCTATGAGCCCTCTGTGGGCCGAGGGGGAGGTTGTCATGCGGTGCCTCTGGTGGCGTGGGCGGCGGAGGCGCTGGAGGCGACGGTGGTGTTGGAGGCGACGGCGGCGGCGACGGCGGCACGGGCGGCGTCATCGCCCCGGTCTGCGCCGAGGTAACCGACGCGTGCCGAAGCGTTCCAGTCGATCCGATTGAGCCGACTTGCGCGCTCGCGGCACCTCCCGAAGAGGACGGCTGCGACGGGACCGAGAGTGTTTTGAATCCTGCGACCTGCACAGCGGCTGACAACTCGATCACCGTAAGGGTCACCCAGCTCCAGATCGACTGGGACTGCGACAGCGGCTACGACCTCGACAGCTGCACCGGCTATAGCTGCGCGGGCTCCTCCTTCAGTAGAGTCGATGGCATCGACGGCGTGGACAACGCGCTTGCCAACGTGGGAGCCGAGTTCGACGCCGCCGTCCGCGACCTCTCCCTCAATAACATCGACCAGGCGTTGCATGACGGCCTTTGCGAAGGAGACATCGCCATCGGCTTCACCATCGATGCGAACCTGGCTGAGAACTGCGCGAACGTCGATGTCCTCGATGCCGACGGCAACGTGGACCGATCCATCATCATGAACTTCAGCGACACGGCGTGCCTCAGCGGCGCGATCGGATCGATTCCGCGGGACGTGGGCGGTGTTGGAGGCCTGCTGGATAATGGGCTGCTCCGCGCAACCGTTTCGAACGGCGGCCTCTCGAACGGCACCCTCGGGGGGACGATGCCTGAGGCGACGGCCGGCGCGTTTCTCGAACTGCTCATCGAGGGCGGCTCCAAAGTCGTAGGTCAGGCAACTGACATCAACGGCGACCTGTCGGGCGACACGGCGAACCACTGCGACTCGGTCTCCACGACGATGACCATCGGCGGCGTTCCAGATTGAAGACTCGCCGTCACGCAGCCTCGAACAACGGGATGTCCAGACTCAGTGCGCGCGGTCGACGCCAAGCAGGAATAGCCGCCTAGTGGCCCGTCGCCTGCTGCGGTCCGAAGTAGCCTCAGCCGTTCGCACGCACCCGCTGCGCCGCCACGCCCCAAACGCAAGAGCTGCGCCAGGAATCGGATGTTTAGGAAAGAATTACGTATAGCGAAGCGCAGCCCGGCGACCCCACGTTACCTATGAGCCCTCTGTGGGCCGAGTGGGAGA
>CAYZDM010000080.1:0-8807 GCA_964476875.1 uncultured Sandaracinaceae bacterium
ATCGATGATCAGGGCCGCGAAGAGCGCGGTGAGATAAATGAGGGAGGCGACGAAGAACTTCCTGGCCCAGACCTTCGAGTCCTCTGCCTTGAACCCTTGAAGTGCCATCCAGAAGAAATAGCCACCGAGGACAACGGCCGCGATGAGGTAGATCGTGCCTGCCAGGCCGTAGGGCACCAGGAGCAGCGAAACGACCCAAAGCGCGCCCGCGTAGGCCGCCGACTGGAGCTTGGCGGCGCGAAGGCCACGAACCGACGGGAGTACTTTGAGTCCCGCACGCTCGTACTCCTCTTGCCGGAAGATCGAGATCGCGATGAAGTGAGGGATCTGCCACAAGAACAGAATGCCGAACAAGAGTAGTCCTGGCACATCGATGCTGCCTGTCACCGCAGTCCATCCCATGAGTGGTGGCAGCGCGCCGGGCAGCGCACCCACGAACAGAGCCGCGGGGGTGTATTGCTTCATCGGCGTGTAGATCGCCACGTAGCTCGCAAGTGCAATGAAGCCCAACAGGCCGGTGACCGGGTTGACCGCGACCGTGAGCGTCGGCACGGCAAACAGTCCCATCAACACGCCGAGTGTGAGCGCCCAGGAAGGTTCGAGACGACGATCGGGCAGCGGACGATTCGCTGTACGCGTCATCAGACGATCGCTATCCCGCTCGAGATAGCAATTGAGGGTATTGGCCGCGCCAACGACCATCCCGGTCGTCAGGAGCATGATGGCCATGGAGCCCACATCGAGGGAACCCGGAGCGAGCCACATTCCTCCAGCAGCCGTCACCAGGACCATCAGCGTGATCCGTGGCTTGGTGAGCGCGATCAAGTCGCGCACGGTCAGCATCATCGTGGCTGGGCGAATCGCTACGGTCATAGTGGTCCCTGGCTGGAAACGGGCGCCACTCTGACGCTCCGGCTCAGAACGGTCAAGCCCTCCGAGAATCGGACCTAGGGCCGGCTCCCGGAGCGGTCAAGAACCAGGACCGAACGCCACCAGCAGCGCAATCACGCCCGCCACGGCGAGGACAATCCCTAAACTAAGCATGAACCAAGGCGTCTTGGGCGCCACGCCCCGCAGAGGCTCGATCAGCGGGGCCGGGTTCGGCACGGGCACCGCCGGGATCGGGGTCGGCAGACTGATCGGCCCACCCTCCCCGGCTTCGGCCTGTAGGACGCTATCGAGCGCGGTCGCGAACTCCGCCGCGGACGCGTATCGGTCCTCCGGCTTCTTGGCCAGCGCAGCCATCACCACGTCCTCGATCCCGGGCGGAAATGTTGCCTCCGGAAGTCGCTTTGACAGTGGGATCGGCGTCGCGTTGACGTGAAGCTGGATGTACTCGATCGGCTGCTTGGCATCGAAAGGCAGCTTCCCCGTGAGCAGCTCGTAGAGGATGACGCCCAAGGAGTAGATGTCGGATCGCGCGTCGAGCGTCTTCCCGTGCGCCTGCTCGGGGCTCATGAACTCGGGCGTGCCGAACACCATGCCCTGCTGGGTCAGCACCATCGAACCAGGCCTCATCTGTCGCTCGGTGACCTTGGCAAGACCAAAGTCGAGCACCTTTGGGAAGTCCCGAATGCCGCCCTGGGTCGTGACGAAGATGTTCTCGGGCTTGAGATCGCGATGCACGATGCCCGCCTGATGCGCTTCTTCGAGCGCGCTGCATACCTGGATCATGATCCGGATGGCGCGGTTCGGCTTCATCGCACCTTCGGCCCGAACGATCTGGGCGAGGTTGCGACCGACGAGGTGCTCCATCACGAAGTAGCAGGCGCCATCGTCGAGTTGGCCGTAGAGGAACACGCGCGCCGTGTTGGGGTGCGAGAGTTGGCTCATGGCGCGCGCCTCTCGACGAAACCGAGACACCAGGTCGCTTCGTGACAAATACCGCGAATGGAGGATTTTGATCGCTACATAGCGATTCATGTCCGGTTGCTCGGCCTTGTAGACCGCGCCCATGCCGCCCTTGCCGATCTTCTCGACGATGCGGAACTGCCCAGCCACCTCTTGGTCGAGATAAGGATCGCTCACGGAACCAGACTAGCACCGGAGTTGGGAGGCGGTGAGGAAAGTGCGAGCACCACGAGGGTTATCCAAGTCGCGTCAGCGAGAAACAGGTGCACCAGTTGGGTCCAGACCGGCGCCAGCAACGCGACGTTCAGCAGCCCTACTGCAATTTGGGTCAGCACGAGGGCGCCGAGGGTTAGAGCCAGTTTGGCGACTGGCCGGGCACCGCTTCGACGCAGAAGTAGCGCTGCCAGCCAAATGAGGTAGCCCGATCCGAGCACCGCGATCACGGGATGCCACAAGCGAAGCCGGACAAACAAATGGGACGTCGGCGACAGGTCTTCGCGGAGCCCCTCGGCAAGGCTGGAGGCGGGAAACAGCGTGTCGCCAAGCGCGGCCACCGCGCCACTCACCCCGACCAACAAGACCACGATCGCCGCCCCGCCGAGCACCCAGCGCGCCTGGCGATCCCGAGGAAAGCGAACGCCATCCCGGTGCCAGGCGCTGAATGCCATCCACGTGAGCGCGGCCAAGAGGAGAAACGTGTTGATCAGGTGGGCGGACATCCAGGCGGCACGCGCGGTCGAGGGGTTCTCCGCCACCATTCGGAACAGGACCAGCCCGGCGCCGACCAACGCCTCGGTCGTCATGAAGAACAGACTCCAGCCGGCGGCGGAGCGTGTCGCATGACCTCGTTCGAACACCCGCAGCGCCGCGACCCACATGACCAGTGTCCCGATCCAGCAGAGGCCCGAAGTCACCCGGTGCGTGAGCTCTACGATCGTCTTCATGGAAGGCTCGACCGGAACCGCCACTCCGTTGCACAGCGGCCAATGATCGCCGCAGCCATCGCCAGAAAGGCTTGCGCGCACGTACGCGCCCCAAAGCACGACGGCTACGGTGTAAACGAGAAGCGAAGACGCTGCGACCGCGAACCGATTGTGGGAGCGCACCGCTGAACGATGGAGTCGAAGTTAACTCTCGTCAACGATCGCGAAGCGAAGCGCGTGTTTCTCGCCACCACGCCGATAATCGACGACTAGGTTGTGCGCGGTTCGAAGGTTCTCCCACACGGCGGCCGCCTGCTCGGGGCGCTCGATGGGCCTGCCATTGATGCGGGTCACCGTGTCCCCCGGACGAAGGTCGAGGGAGGCAAATACCGGATCTCCCGGAAACAAGCTCACGACCCTGAAACCGACGAAGGTCCCCTTGTGGAATGCCGGTTCGATCTCGACGTTCTGCAAGAACCGACCGAGACCGTCGTCGAGTACCGGAAGAAGCTCCTCGCGCGAAATGGATCCGGTCGAAACGCGTGGGTAGGCCGGCTCCAGGCTGCCCTGCGGCTTCTGCTCCTTGGGAGGCGCCTCGCCGTCCATGGGGGCGTTCTCTTCCTCCCATTCGTCGTCGCGCTTGGGTGGCCGGTCCGCAGCTTCCCATGATTCTTCACCGGCCGAAGTCTCCCAGGTGGAGTTGCCCATCACATCGTTCTGCAACTTGCTCTTCTCGCAGCCAAAGGTGGTCGCCATCAATAGGCCAGCAATCAACACGGTCAGATAACGGCTCATACAAACTCTCCTCGGAGTGCCATGACCTCGGCCCAAATCGCCGCGGTCACTTCCTCGACGCCACAGTTTGCGTCGATGTGTCGAATTGTATCACTTGGAAAAAGCGCGTCGATTTTCGTGTAGAAGCTGGCCAGTTCGACCTGCATCTCGTCGACTTCATATAGCTCAGGGCTCCCTAACCGGGAATCACGACGCCCCGCGGCTACTTCAGGATCGACATCGAGGACTAGGGTCAGATCCGGACGTCGTGCGTGACGGTTGAGTTCGCAAACCCATGCGGAGACCTCGGCGGCACCGCCACCGCTCACCGTTTGGTACGCTACAGATGAATAGTCGTACCGATCGCACAGGACGGTCACGCCATCCGTGAGATTGGGAATGATCTCGGCCTCCAAGTGATCGAGGCGGTCGCCCGCAAAGAGCGTTGCCATGGTGGCCCAACCGGGGGCACGTGCGCCGTGACGCCCGGAGACCACCAGCCTCCCCGTCAGGACCTGCCGGATCATGACGCCGATCGGACCATCGCTGGGCTCGCGCGTCGTGTGTGTTCGCAGTCCCTGTTGGGTGAGGCGCTCTGCGAGTACGGAGCACTGCGTGGTGGTTCCTGACCCGTCGATGCCCTCCACGACGATGAAGTGACCCTCGTTCACGAGTCCTCCTTGACTCCACCAAACTTGAACGTGGCTCCAAACTGGCCGTAGACTTTCGAGTCCTGATGACCACCTCCGAAAATGTCTCCAAGGACACGGCGGCGGTCTCCTGCAACGATGCCTTCTACCTCAATCCACACGTTCCACTTCCGCGTGACGACGATCTCGACCGAGCCACCGAGCCGGGCGCGCCCCACGTTCTGACGGGAGCTTGTCACATAGTCGCGGCTGTTGGAACCAGCGAAATCCCATCGGTCGCTGTTGAAATCGCCTGCGATCCAAAGCGAGAACGCGCCACGTGGCGGAAAGTGCAGGCTGAAAATCGCGTCGAGACTGATGAAGAAGTTGTTCGTCGGGTGACTCGCGCCGTCGTCGTCGCGCTGGGCCGGTCCCACACCGCCACCGATCTGCAGATCGCCCCCAAGGGAGAAGTTGCGGGACACGCGCCAGCCGGCCTTCGTGCTGAGCGCGAAATCGGTGAGCCTTCCGAACGTGGCGACATAGATGCCGATGTCGAGGTACTTGGTGAGCCCTGCGCGCATGCCGAGCGAAGCCAACCAAGGCCAACCGGTCGAGAAGTCTAGAGTGGCGACGCCGACTGGGACGGGCGCGCCCGCATGCGTGACCGTGTTGCGGAGAGGATCTGTGCGTTCGGCTTCTTTGGCGCTCTTGGTTGAGTCTACCGGTGCCGCGGCCGCCGCCAAGATCACTTGAATCAGACGGACGCGGGGGGATTTCTGCAACCGAACCTGCTCTAGGTGATTGCCGTAGCCCTCGGCGCGAACCTCGAGCTGATGGGTTCCGGCAGGCAGATCCCCTTCCCAAGGCACGGGTCCGCGCGCCTCTCCGTCGATGAAAAGCTGCGCGTCGGATACGTTGGCTTCCACTCGAACGGGAACGCCGAGCTGATTGAGTTCGGCGTAGATGTCGCAGTTGCGTGACAGAGCGACCGAGCACGTCCGGCGTACTTCACGGAACCCCGGCGCACGAACGACGACCGAGTACGTTCCGAACTGGGCCGGCTCAATGGTGATCGGTGGGTTGCCGTAATCCTCGCCGTCGATGGTCACGATCGCCTCGGGGACGCTTGCGCGGACGAAAATACGCGCGACGTCTGTGCTCGCGGTGGTAAACCGCACCGAGACGACGCGCTCGCGCCCGGCAATGACGGTGACGGATTGCTCGACGCTCTCATAGCCGGTTGCACGTGCCATGACGCTGTGCTCTCCCGGCGCGAGTCCGCCCTTCGCCGCCGGAGCGACGCCGACGTCGACGCCGTCGAAACTGATGATGGCCCCAGGCACGTTGGCAATGACCCGGAGGCTCCCTAGATCAGGAGCCAGGCGGATCGTAGCCTCCACCGTCGTGCGCTCATTGGCCTTGATCGTGACGACCTGAACGAACGCCCGGTAGCCCTCCCCCGGACTCCGAATCTCTACCTGATGATCGCCTTCGCTCAGACCGTCGACGACCAGCGGAGTCCCACCTCGTGGCTGCCCGTCGATGTACACCGGCATCCCGGTCACGTCGGCCGTGATCAGAAGAGACCCTGTCTTGGGCGCCTCGAGTTTCAGACCGACCGGGACGGTAACGACTTTCCCGCCGACCAAGTCGACCCACCTGGAGAAGGTCGCGAACCCGCGCTTGCCGACTTGCAACAAGTGGCGGCCGGGGGGGAGCGTCGTGCGGAGTGGGACGTTGCCTGACGGCTCACCATCGATGCGGATCGCCGCCCCCGAGGTTGCGGCGTCACTCGCGGTGACCACGAGGACTGCTGGAGCCGCGTCTTGCGCGAAGGCCGTCGACGAAACGACGAGCAACCCCAACACGAACCCAACCCGCACGAACCCACCTGCGCTCAGCAACCCTTGCATAATCCCTCGGACGCACCGAAATAGCACCGATTCACTCGGTCCTGCGCGCCTCGCTCGTGTTTACCCTCACGTATGGGGTGGTCCCAATAAATGACCGGACCGACCTGCGGTGAGGCAAGAATTTTCAAACCGGGTCGGGTCTACGGGGCCACGAATAGAGCCTCGAATGGATCCAGCGCTTCTGGATCGGGGATCTCCGGCGCGCCGAGAGGCGGCAGCGCCCGGATGTTGGGACGTGGGTCCCCGTCCCGGCGAAAGTAGAAGTCATCGAGCTCCGCGAGGCCATAGGCCAGTGCCTCGGGACCGATGCGCTCGCGCTTCGCCATGTGCTCGAGCAGGCGACGCATTCGATTCTTCATGGACCGGGTCAAAGCGCCACGTTCGTAGGAGACGTGATACGTCTTTGGCGACGGCAGCATGCAAGCCAGGAACGCGGATTCGGCGGGGCTCAACTCGATCGGTTCCCGACCAAAGTAGTAAGCCGCGGCGTGCCTGAGCCCGTACACGCTCGGCCCGTACTCGATCACGTTGAAATAGAGCTCGAGTATCTCGTCCTTGTTCAGGGCGTTCTCCAACCACCAGGTCAGAATGACCTCCTGAACCTTGCGAGAGATGGTCTTCTCGCGTTGAAGATAGAGATTCTTGGCCAGTTGCATCGAGATCGTGCTGGCGCCGACCACATAGCGCCCCTCTCGAAGATTCCGCACGAGCGCATCCCGAATCGCCCACGGGGCAAAGCCTCCGTGATCATAGAAGCCCCCGTCCTCATGACTGATTACCGCCGCCGGCAAGAAAGGGCTGATATCCGTGAACGCAACCCAATGCGCGGTCCCAGGCCCGGTACGCATCTCGAAGACGGTTTCGTCGGGCTCGACCGCGCGGTGGCGAAACGGCTCCTGGAAGCGCTCTACGCGAACCCACCTAGGCGTGCGCTCGAACTGACAGAGATTGCGGACGCGAATCGAAAGCTCGGTGGCCTCGAGATCCCGTGAGTCCAGTGCAAGATGAGTCAACGCGCTCCAGTTGCCCGACCATTCGAACTGCGAGAGCGAACCGAGGACGTCCGCCGGAATTGCACCGATGATGTCGTTGCAGCGAGTCGGCGGAAGCTTCGTCGTGAGGTCGACGCGGTAGTGCTCTGGGGTTCGCTCGAGCTCGCCTTCGATCAGCACCCGCGCCTGCCCGATGCGAACCTGCCCTCCCTCGATCTGAAGCAGACGGTCGCCGGGGTGCCAAACCCCTCTGCCCTCGACATCGACGTTGATGTTTTCTACTGGATCCGGCGCGATGCGCTCGGAGGCCAGCGCGAGCTCACGCAAGCGCAAACTCCCTTCGATACTGACTCGGTCGTAGGAACTGGTGGCGAGCTCGAGCTCAGCGCTCAGAGTGCCGACCTCGGCGTTGTACAATGGCAGCTCCGGCGCGAACGGCGCGATCAACGCGAGCGAGATCTTCCCGAGTCTGATGCTGCCCTCGGCGCGCGCTTGATCGGGCATGAGACTGAGGTCGACCTTCAAGGTGCCCTTGTTGGAGGTCTCCCCACCGACGGCGATTCGATACCAGCCATCGTCTCCCCCGCGTAGTTCGAGCCCGAAGTCTCTGATGCGCTCCACGTGTCCGCCCGTGGTCCGTGTCTCGATTTCGACGCCGGTGACGGTGACGACGGCATCAGGCGACAAGCGAGCAAAGAGGACGGGGCCACCAGCCGGCGGGAGATCGACGACGGGATCAGTGTCAGTGTCAGTGTCAGTGTCGGGGCTAGCGACTGCGTCTTGCGGGCGTAGCGAAGCCGCAGCGCCACGGAGCCGCGATGTGAGGGGCGTGCGGTCCGCGTCGCCGTTGCGAAGCGAGCGGACACTCGCAGTGTCGATCTCGAGACGGCGAAGCTTCCACCCTGCTTCACCACGAAGAAGCTCGAGCTTCGACGGTCCCACAGCGGCGTGGTCTCCAGTTTCGTCACCGAGCAGAGTGCTTGCAACGTCGGCCCGCAACTCCCCGGCTTCCTTGTGCAGGGTCGCGCCGCGCATCGAAACGAGCGACCCGTCTGCATCCACCACTCGAACGGTGAGGTCTTCTACCGAATAGATTCGACCACCGCTCTTCGCGGGGGTGGATGGCGCAGTGCTTGCGGTGGCGCGGCCGAGCGTGTGGCTTCGCACCTCCGCGAGCGAATCGTTGAACCCTTCGTGAGCCAGGTCGACCGTAACGTCGATACCGCGGGCGGACACCGCTCGCACGGAGCTTGCCCCACGGAAGATCGCGCTCAGTAGATTCATGCGCGCGTCGATCTGATCGACCTCGACGACGAACCCGCCGCGCCGGCCCCGCATCTCGACACCCACGAGCACGACGCCACCTAGCGATAGGCGAGCGTCGTCAACGCGAGCGTCCACACCTAAGCGATCTCCGATCAGATCGGACGCACGGGCCGTCACACGGGGTGCGCCCCACCAGAAAAGGCCCATCGCGATTGCGACGGCGCCGAAGGCCGCGACCACCCATACGCGTCGCTCGCTGAGGAACCGCAGCATCGAAGCGGGATTATGCCGCGTCTAAAACGCTAAGCCTAATAAAGCTTCCGACTGTCGATTTGGATGGTGACAGGCCCGTCCACGTTCGATTGAACCAGCATCGTCGCGCGAAACGTACCCGTCTCGACCGGCAGTCCCGTGCTCCTCAATCCGTCGACGACCTCGAGATAGAGACGCTCGGCA
>CAYZDM010000081.1:0-8741 GCA_964476875.1 uncultured Sandaracinaceae bacterium
AGGGGGCGCCCGCCGTATTCGATCTGCGCGCCAAGATGACGCGCGGCGTGCTCGTACTCGAAGCGCTTGATGCGGCTTCGCTCCGCGCGAGTGAACAAGAACCCGATCATCATGTCCTCGAAACAGCGATCGACGAAGTCATCGATGATCGCTCGGAGCTTGGGTTCTCCGCCGAGCTGTTGAAACAGAGTCATGTTCGCGGTGACCCTGGGGCAATGTCGGGCGTCGATCAAGTTGCGTCGCTTGCGCATGAGATCACAACGACTCCAGAGGCGCCCCAGGCCAAGGTCATCGATTTCTTCGAGGCGCTGATGGCCAGGGTCGAGGCGTCTCAGGTAAAGGGAAAGCCCAAGCTCAAGCCTCTGAAGAAGGCTGCTGCGAAGAAATCGCGCAAAAAGAAGGCTGCATCTAGTAAGAGCAAGTAGTGGCCATGATCGAGGGTGACCCCGAGCTCACGGAGCATGCGTTTCGGCTTTGCCAGCAATTGCTTCGCATCGACACGACCAACCCACCTGGCAACGAGTTGCCCGCCGCTGAGCTGCTCGCAGACGAGCTGAGTGGTGCCGGGTTGGAGCCGGTGGTGCTCGAGAGCGCGCCTGGACGCGGCAACGTGGTCGCTCGTCTTCGTGGCACCGGGGAGCTGCCCCCGCTGTTGCTCACTGCCCACCTCGACGTGGTCGAAGCAGACCCTTCCAAATGGGACCACCCACCGTTTTGCGGTGAAGTGCACGACGGTTGCCTGTGGGGGCGGGGTGCGATCGACATGAAGAACATGGCGGCGATGTCGGTCGCCATCATCACTCGACTCGCGCGAGAAGGGATAAAACCGAAGCGGGACCTGATCTTCGCCGGAGTGGCCGACGAAGAAGCAGGGTGCCGGTACGGTTCGCTCTGGCTTTGCGAGAACCACGCAGATTTGGTGCAAAGCGAGTTCGCCATCGGCGAGGGTGGCGGCTTCAACATTCAGGTGGCCGGCAGGAGCTTCTTCACGGTGCAGGTTGCCGAGAAAGGCGTGTGCTGGGTTCGCGCGCGCGCGACGGGCGAGCCGGGTCACGGTTCCATGCCGCGTGAAGACTCCGCGGTGTTGCAGTTGACCGAAGCAATCACGCGTCTAGGGAAGCAGGGCCTGCCGCGTCATGCCTCCGAGCCCGTTCGAGGCTTCATTGGCGCGGTAGCCTCTCATCTGCCTGCGCCGATGCGACCGCTCGTCAAGATGTTGGCCAGCCCGACCCTCGGACCCGTGATGCTCAACCTGGTTCCGGACCCTGGGGCAAGGCGCGCGTTTCGCGCGCTGCTTGGCAACACGGCCGCGCCCACCGTCCTTCGGGCTGGCAACAAGACCAATGTCATCCCTGGCTTCGCGGAGGCCGAGATCGACGGCCGGATCCTTCCCGGACAAACGAGGGACGATTTCATGCGAGAGCTCGGCGAAGTGATGGGTACCGACATCGAGCTCGAGGTCATGCACTCGCTGCCTCCAGTCGTGACCGAGCCGAAGGAGTCGTCTCTGTACTCTCTCATCCACGAGGTGATGGCCGAGCGCGCTCCCGACTCCCCGATGGTACCCTTCACCTTGCAGGGCTTCACAGACGCCAAGGCGTTCACGTCGATCGGCATCAAGTGGTACGGGTTCGCGCCAGTCAAGCTTCCTCCGACGATGCGTTTCGCGGAGATGTTCCACGGACACAACGAACGAATCCCGGTTGATGGCCTCGCCTGGGGAACCGATACGTTGATGCAGGTGGTGCGGCGCTGCGTTGGCGCCTAGTTTTCGCCCGCTAGGCGTTGACGCGCGCAGTTCACCCTTCCCATCGGCTCGGAGATCAGGGACCCTGGTTTCCGCGACTAGGGATGGGTTTGCAGAAGCGTCTTCACGACAGCGAGATCTTACTCGACCTGGCTGCCAGCGATCTGCATGGGCTGGTCCAGCATGCGGTGGACGAGCTCGTTCGTATCGGCAAGTTGAACGACCGCCAACGCGCTGCCATCCATGGCTCTCTCGCTGAGCGGGGGGAAGGGGACCTCCACGACCTCGGTGGCGGCGTCGGTGTTCTTCGGGTTCGATACGAGGCCCAGAACGGCGACCCCTGCCGCTGTGCGCTCATCCGAGTTCCGGAAGGTGTGCGCGCCAGCGATCATGAGCGAGTCCATTACGTTTGGTTGATCGTGGCACCGTACGGAGCCTTGACCCCGCCCAACGGCGATCTCGAGCCATTTGGATGGATGCTGCACGACGAGCGCTTCAGCGCATCGATCATCGGCGCCAACGACCCGATGCAAGTGCTCGCGACCTATCAACTGTATCTCGAGTACGTCGAGGCGCCTCCCGATGAGCGCAGGCCCTCCCTCGTCCCCTCCTATCCGAGTGTTCCGCCGCCGCAGAAGGGTTTCGGGTCAGGTTTCGTTGCGGACGTTCGACGGAAGCTGCCCTTCTATGCGAGCGATTTCGTCGACGGCTTCAGCATCAAGGGACTCGCGACGGTCCTGTTCTTGTTCTTCGCATGTCTGGCGCCGTCGATCGCGTTCGGTGGTCTTCTGTCGTTCCTCACCGACGGCGAGATCGGCACAGTAGAGGTGCTTCTCGCGACGGCGCTAGGGGGTGTGGTCTACGCACTCTTCGCTGGGCAGCCGCTCACGCTCCTCGGAAGCACGGGGCCGGTGACGATCTTCCTCGCGCTGTTGTATGTGCTGTGTGGACAAATCGGGGTTCCGTTCCTTCCAGGCATGTTCTGGATCGGCATGTGGACCGCAGCTCTCATGATGCTGTTGGCGCTCACCAACGCCAGTCGCTACATCCAGTACTTCACTCGCTTTACCGACGAGATATTCGGCGCGCTCATCGCGTTGATCTTCATTTCCGAAGCGCTGCGCGACATCTTTGCCGACATCTTCGGCGCCGAAGTCCCCACCAATGGCGAGCTCCTCGCGCTGATCCTGGCTCTCGGGACGTACATGATCGCGCTGCAACTCTCACGCGTGAGGCAGAAACCGCTGCTCACCAAGACGGCTAGGGAGTTCCTGGCGGACTTCGGACCGACCATTGCGATCTTTGCGATGACTGCTGCGGCCTGGTCAATGCGTCCCATCGAACTCGAACACCTCGCCGTCCCCTTGGAGTTCGCAACGACGAGCGGGCGACCTTGGCTCGTAGATCCCATGGAGGCGCCGCGCTGGTTCTGGATCGCCTCGCTGCCGATCGCTGCGCTCGGCACTGTGTTGCTCTTCCTGGACCAGAACATCACGGTTCGTCTCGTCAACAGTCCCCAGCATCGATTGAAGAAAGGGGCCGGCTACAACCTCGACATGGCGGTCGTCGCGGTGTTGGTGGGCGTCTGCGCAGTGATCGGTCTGCCGTGGGTGGTCGCCGCGACTGTACGCTCGTTGAATCACGTTCGAAGCTTGGCCACCGTCCGGCACCATGCACGGGGGGAGCACATCATCTCGGTGATGGAGAACCGACTCACGCCGCTGTTGGTGCATCTGCTGATCGGTGGCTCGCTGTTGTTCCTCGGGCTGCTTCGCGAGATCCCGATGTCGGTCGTGTTCGGCTTGTTCCTGTTCATGGGCATCGCCTCGCTGCGAGGCAACCAGTTCGTCGATCGACTCAAGCTCTGGGTGACCGATCCCACGCTATACCCTCCGACCCACTACATTCGAAGAGTCTCGCGAACCGTCCTCCATAGCTTCACCCTGATTCAGGTCGCGTGCCTGTCGGCGTTGTGGTTCGTGAAGGGGTCGCCCTACGGCGTGCTCTTCCCACTGTGCATCGCGCTACTCGTCCCGATTCGACGAGGCCTGACCCGAGTCTTCAGCCAGAAAGATCTAGCCTTCCTCGACGCCGACGAGAACCCAGAGGAAGAGCAGTATCGAGAGATGGACTAGTGTAGTATTCGGCCCGATGCAGCAATGGCTAGAGAGAGAGTTGGGCGTGGCAGCGTGGGTTTTCGAGGGAGTGTTCCTTCCGCTGCTTGCGTTCCTGGCTGTGTTCCTCGTTCGAGAGCTCGCCTTGCTTTCGTTGGCACGAAAGATCGACGATCTGGAGCGGCGGAAGAGCTGGCGTAGGCGGACGTTCTGGATTGCGTTGCCGCTTGCGTTCCTGTCGGGAATCGGCGCGTCGTGGATGAGACAGAGCAGCATCGCGCGGTCGCTTGCCGGCGGGAGCGGAGAGGTGGCAGAAGTGCAGAGCTACCTCGGCTCAGCGACGAAAGCTATTGCCTACACGCTCTTCTTGCTGACGTTCTTCCTGATCGTTCAGAGGATCTACCGAACGCTCGTCGAGCGAATCGACGCATGGAAGCCTGCGGAGGAAGGGGTGAAGGTACAGAGCGCCGTTCTCCTATCCCCCGAACGGGTTCGGGCGATGCTGGTCGGTGCCCTCAGGGTGCTCCGCGCGCTCGTATTGTTCGTGCTGTTCTACATCTACGTCCCGTTCATTTTGAGTGCGATCCCCCAAACACGCGACCTCGCGGGTAAGGTCATGCCGTACCTGATGGCCCCGGTGGTCACGACTGGACGAGCGATGTGGGAGTACCTGCCGAGCTTCATCACGCTCGTCGTGATCATCGCGGTGGGCCGGTACGTGATGCGGCTCCTGCGGTTCTGGATGGTCGCGATCGGGGCCGGCGGGGTGAAGGTCGAGGGCTTTGACTCGGAGTGGGCCGAACCCACCTACAAGCTAGGCCGCATGATGATCTTCTTGGTTGTGGTGATGATGAGCTACCCGTATCTGCCGGGATCGGGGTCCGACGTTTTCAAGGGCTTCTCGCTGTTCTTGGGGGCATTGGTCACCCTCGGTGCAAGTTCTTCCATCGCCAATGTGATCGCCGGGATCATTCTCACCTACACGGGCTCGTTTCGGGTTGGGGACCGTGTGAAGATCGGGGAGACCGTCGGCGACGTGATCGAGAAGAAGCTCTTCGTGACGCGAGTGCGAACGATCTACAACGAAGAGGTCACACTCCCGAACGGGCTGGTGATGCAAACCCAGATCATCAACTACACCGCTTCCTCGAAGAAGGGGGGCCTCGCGCTCACCATTGAGGCCGGTATCGGATACGATGTCGATTGGCGCACCGTACATGAGTTGCTGAAGAACGCCGCGGGCAAGACCGAGCGTATCCTCGAAGAACCCGAGCCGTTCGTGCTGCAAGAAGCCCTCGGCGACTTTGCGGTCACATACAGACTGGTGGCCGTCACGGAGGATGCGAGAACCGCTGTCCGAACCGTTTCGGAGCTACGCCAACACGCTCTAGACGAGTTCAACGAGGCTGGCGTCGAGATCATGACCCCAATGATCCACGCCGTAAGAAACTCCCCCGACCTGGCCACCCCCAAAGGCACCGTCGAGACCACCACTCCCCCCGCCCTCCAAGTACGTTCCACATAAAAGGGGACAGTCCCTTTTTTCGAAGGGTTAATTCGGCTACCAGGGCTCTGCGTAAGGTCTCAGGTCGAGCTCGAAGGTCCAGGCGTTGCGGGGTTGCCGGTGCAACCAAAGGTATGTATCCGCGATGCTCTTGGGGTCGATCAGGACATCTTCACCCTTGGCAGAGGCGAGGTCTGGCATGCTCTCGTGTGCCCGCGGGACGTCGATCACTCCGTCGATGATCGCGTGGGCGACATGGATGCCCTTCGGACCAAGCTCTTTGGCCATGCTTTGAGCCACCGCACGCATGCCGTGCTTTCCCGATGCAAACGCCGCGAAGTTGGCGCTCGCTTTCGTGGCGGCGGTCGCCCCGGTGAACAAGATTGTCCCTCGCCCGCGTGGCACCATGCGACGTGCCGCTTCGCGACCCACCAGAAACCCGCCGAGGGCAGACGCGCGCCACATGTCTTCGAAGCTCTGTGCCGTTGCGTCGAGAATCGACCCCATCGTGAATCCCGCCGTGTTGAAGACCACGACTTCTGCCGGACCGAGCATGCCCTCGGCGTTCTCGAAAAGAGAAGCGACGGCCGTTTCGTCGGAGGCGTCCGTACCGAAGGCCATCGCGTTTCCTCCCACTCCTTCGATCTCAGCAACCAAGGACTTGAGGGCGTCAGCGTTTCGACGGGCCAGCGCGACGGCATAGCCATCGCTCGCGAAGCGCTTTGCGACTTCGGCGCCAGTGCCCGAGCCGGCTCCAACTATGACGGCGCATCCTTTGCTCATGAGCGACCTCCTGAGCTGGTTCATGCGGCTGGAGGCGACGAATGCAAGCCTGCCCGTACCGGAAGTCAGACCTTCCCGTGTCGCCGAGGGGCTAGATCTCGTCGAGGGGCATCTCGCACTTGTCTCTGAGGCGGCATTCCGCGCACTCCGCGCCGCGCCAGATCAGGTCGTAGCGTTCCTGCACCTGGTCGATCATCCGTTCGTCGGAGGTCACGATACCCATCTCGAAGTTGCGGCGACCGTCTCCCTTGGCGCCGAGGCCGGCCCCCGTCCAGTTCGCGCTGCCCAAGTACATCAGTCGTGCGTCCACGATGACGGTCTTCAAGTGCACGCGTGGGCATACCCGCATCTCGACTCCGCCGGCGACTAGTTCATCTTGAGCATCGAAGCTCCGGCGAAATGCTCGGGAGGGTGGGGATGCGTGGAGTATCCGCAACTCGACACCGTTGCGAGCCAGCTCCGCGAAGGTCTCGAGTACGGAACGATAGTTGGACCGGCGTCCCCGCCGTCGACCGGGAACGACACGCGGGTCTTCGACCATCACATCTTTCAGGTTCGCCGTTGCGATCCAGACGCTATGTTCGGCAGCAAGCACAGCCTGCATGACCTCCTCATAGTGCTCGCGGTCGGCGAGGAGGCGAAGAGGGACGGAGCGGGCCATTCGACGAAGAATAGGTGAAGGTTGGTCCCCCACCGAGAATTCCGCAGCAACAGGAGACTGGAGACAATCAGAGCCAGGCAAGCAGCGCAGGAATCGACACCACCGACACCAGCGTGCTGACCAGCACCAAGCTCGCTACCTGTTCAGGACTTCGTGCGTATCGTTGTGCGAAGAGATAGTTCAAGACGCCGACCGGCATAGACGCCTGCAGGATGAGGACCTTGCGTGGGAGGCCGTCCACGTCGAGCAAGTTGGTGAGGATCAGGCCGGCCGCGAAGCCAAGACCCAGGCGCGCAAACGACAAGACGACCGAGCGGCCTAGCGATGCAGGATGCATTTTGGAGAGCGACACACCGAGCGTGAGCAGCATCAAAGGAATGGCGATGTCGCCGAGGAGGGTAGTGGTCCGCGCCATCCAGGTGGGGACGGACGCCCCAGAGCCGACGACGGCCACCGTGATGACCACGGCCCAGGTCAGTGGCGACCTGAAAAACGGCCGCGCTGACCACTGTCCCGAGAAGAGGGGGCCGCCGAGTACGACGTGGCAGGTCGAAGACACCGCAAAGTACGCCATTCCCAGTGCGAGACCCGGCTCACCGAAAGCGAAGAGGCAGATCGGAAGGCCGATGTTCCCCGAGTTGGCAAAGACCAGCGGGCCGAGGAAAGTATGCGCGGGAAGGTTCATGGCCTTCAGCGCCGCGAACCCGCCGACCGCGAACATGCTCATTGCGGTGGCGGCGAGACCGGCCATCCGAGCGAGCTCCATCGGCGGCACGTCCAAACTGGTCAGGCTGCGGAAGACCAGGCACGGGATTCCCACATTCAGGACGAGGCGCGAGATGGAGACTTCGTCGAAGTGCGCGCCGGAACGCGCCCACGCGAGGCCCACCAGGGCGATGAGGAAGACCGGCGCAACGACGCTGAGTAGTTCGAAGATCACAGCGACATCTCTTCGCCGACACGGCTTCCTGATTTAACCCTTCGAAAAAGGGGACTGTCCCCTTTTTAGTGGGTTTCGAATTGGGCGCGTTTTTTTAGGGCTTCTAGGATGAGTTCGACGGCTTTGTCGATGCGTACTTCGTCGAGGGCCACGGTGATGTCGGGGTTCTCCGGCGGCTCGAAGTTGGAGTTGTCGACGTCCGGGCGGCGTTCGCGGCAAAGAGCCTCGTCGGTGTTCACGTAGACCTGGATGACGCGGTCCCCGCCGATGCGCTCCTTGAGTTGGTCGCGGTCGGTGCGTGTGGGGCTCGGGAATGCGCAGATGTTGATCAGGCCAGCGTCGGTGACGGCCTTGGCAGCCGAGATCATCGAGCGAAGGTCCTCCCCCACAGGGCTGACGACGGTGGCCGTCCGGCCTTCGTCGAACAGCTTTCGTTCCAGCGCATAGGCGAGGGTCCAGCGTCCGGAGCCCGGAAGCCCGGTGAGCCAGATGGTCGCACCGCGCTGGCCGAAGCGTTCCATGCGCTCGTTCGGGCTCACGAAAGTCTTCGGCTCCATCGCCGATTCGGCGTGCAACTCCTTCATGACATCGGCGATGTTCTGATCGCCTCCTTCGAGCGCGATCATCCCTGCCGCAACCGTGTTGTTAGTCAGCGTGTCGATGACGATGAAGGCGCCCGTCTCGCGGTTCTTCTGGTAGTCGTCGACATAGAGCGCGCGATGACAGCTCAGACGCACCTTCGCGATGTCGTTGAGCTCGATTCCGTCCGCGGGCTTCTCTTCGAGTGTGTCCATGTCGACTTCGAAGTGAATTTTGTCGATCTGAGCGCGCACCGTCTGGGTGGTGTGCTTGACCAGGTAAGCCTTCTCCGTGTCGAGCGGCTTTTCGTGCATCCAGACGATGTGTGCGTCGAAGCGTCGGGTGACTCGCGGAAGGTTGTCGGGCTTGACGATCATGTCGCCGCGGCTGATGTCGATTTCGTCTTCGAGTCG
>CAYZDM010000082.1:0-8707 GCA_964476875.1 uncultured Sandaracinaceae bacterium
TGAGGTCGACGGTGTTTCCGACGGGGTTGAGCGAACCGTCCTCGTGAACGACGCGCTCATCGGATGACGCGATGTTGTACACTTTCTCTTGAGCCGCACCGTTCTCGTCGAGCCAACCTTTCACCATTTGGACCCGGTCGAGATTGCCCCCCCGTGGGTCCTTGATCGCGTAGACCAAGAACCGCGGTGACTTGCCATCGGGCGCCTGTGTGAGGTCGCCACCCATTGGCACGCCGTTGGCGTAGCCGATCTCGGCCAAGTCTTTCTTACCGGCGTCACCGGAAGAGTAGTCCCAACCGCCGAAGAGACGGACACGAATCCGTGGCCCCGTCGTGGCGTAAACCTCTTTACGCAAGAAGGCATTGAAGAGGGCGTTTCGGTCGTTCGCCTCCGCCCAGACGCCGGCCATTCCTGAAGCCGACACGTCGGCCCCAAAGCCCTTGATGTCGAGGAAGGTGTCGAATGTATTGGCGGGGGTGGAGTCGAACGCGGTCTTTCCGTGGAAATTGTTCTCTTCTGCGGACGACATTCCCGTGTGCGAATCGGTGGAACCGATCATCCCGAACTTGTAAGGGTTGACCCCGATCGTGGCTTCGAACTCGAGACCGCGGCCAAGCGCCGCACGCGCGAAGTCGCCGGCGTCTACCTGGGTCTCGAGACCTTGCTTAATCGCCTTGGTGTCGATCGCGTGTTTGAACGGCTCGAAATCGGCGAACTCGTCCGTCGGGGAGAGCACCGGGTCGGTCTCCGAGTCGCCCTTGATCTGCGTCACCTCGATCACGGGCTCCCACTTCATTCGGGTCCTGGCGTAGTCCGCGGTGATGGGACGGCCTTCGCTGTCGACGTCGTTGAACATCAAACCGCCGCTGATGTTCGCGTTGTGAGGGATGGCCGTGAACGAGGCGCCCGTTCGTGCGGAGGTCTCCTCGAGCCAGGCCCAGAGGTCTTCCGGCTTGTCGCTGTCGAACGAGCTGTACGGGATGAATTGGGCGGCCACCTCGCCTCCTTGAGGCATGAAGACCACTCGGTGCAGATTCTTTCCGTTGGGGGTCGAGGTCCACTCCCAGCCGATCAGCGAGGTGAACTGGCCTGGGTCGTTGTGTCGCTCGGTGATCGCGACCGTCTCGCTCCAAACCGACCTGCGGATATCCTCGCTGTTCAAGTCGTCGTATGGCTGGTTGTTGTTGATGGCGGTGATGAACTCGAAAAACAGCTCTTGGTTCTTCCCGGTCTCGAGCATCTTCACGAATCGCTTCCCGCTCGCGGTCTCGGTGAGTCGCTTGTCACCCTGCGCAAGCAGAACGGGCACCCCCATCATCTCCGCATGGTCGGCCACGACCAGGAAATCGAGTGGCGTGCCGATCTGGATCTTGGCTCGATGGTAGGGATGAAAGACGGGAAGACCCTTGGCGTAGCGATACGCGGTGTCCGGATCGGCGGTGGTGTTGCCGAAGAAGAACGCATCCGGCGAATAGCTCGTGTGCAGGTGGGTATCGCCCCAGAACACCTGAGTCGCTTCCGATCGAAGAGCCGTCGTGGACGCGTAGTCCGGTGCACCCCCGCCAGAACCACACGAAGCCAGAACTCCGGACGTTGCCACCAGGGTCAGAGCAACAAGAGCAACCAAAGCAAGTGGTGTCGTTGAGAGCTGCTTCATAGGTTCCCTCCAGAACAGAGTCGACGACGATCCGTAGACTAGCTTCACGATCGCTGCAAGCGTTTACCGCCGACGCAGACGGCCGAAATCGGGTGTCCCGGGCCACGTAGGACCAAGACAGCGACGCATGTTTGGGCTAGAGTCGGCGACATGGGCGGGGGCACCTGGAGGGGGTTGGGCATTGCGGCGGCGGCCACATGTCTCGCAGTTGGCGTTTGTCCGAGGTTCGCGGGCGCAGACAGCACCCACTATCAGACCTTGCAGTTGGGCGAACGCTCGCGCGGCATGGCGGCGGCGTACACAGGGTTCGCCGCTGACGGCGCAGCAATTTGGTACAACCCGGCCGGTCTGCCGCTTCTCGAACCAAGGCTCTTGCAGGGCAGTCTGTCTCTGGTCCAGAGCTACACGATGGACATCGAAGGTGCGGTGGTCTCCGATGGACCAGACGGTATCGGCGGCGAGGATCAAGTCGAGGACTTTCAACTCAAGTCCAGCCCTTCACTTCCGGGTTTCGCGGTCGCGAGCTTCGCTCTGGGCAAGCGCAAAGAGAACCTAGACAACCGCAAGGCGCTGCAGATCGCGATCTCCGCGTTCCAGACCTACAATCGCGACCTCGGTGGCGACATCAACATCAAGGACGAGTTCGGACGGACGAGCAGCCTTCAGTTCTACCAACAAGACCGAATGACCTATTTTGGCGCGGCCATTGGCTACCGACCCACACGGCGTTTCTCGTTCGGCTTCACGCTCCTGGCGAGCAACCGCACCGTCCAGCACGTCGAGACTACATCGCTGGTAGTGGGGGGGACTCAGGAGCCCGGAGACGGCAGTCCTTGTGCCTCTAGCCCCACGATTCCGTTTTGCGTATCCAACGCGAACCAGACGAACCGGAACACCGTCTTCTCGATGAACTCCTGGGATCTAAGCCTTCGGATCGGGCTTTTGGGTCTCGTCGGGAAGCGTTGGCGACTCGGACTGATGTTCCAACCGCCCGGCGTGCACGTCGGCGGCAAATCGGATCTGCGGTTCGAGCTGTCGGACGTCCGATCTCCCAACAATCCAGTCGATCCGGGCCTATCGGACTCGGTGTTCGCGAAACGAAAATTCGACTCTCGCTCACCGATTCCCTGGGAACTCCGCTTGGGCGCGTCTTACGTGATCTCCAGCAAAGTGGTTGTGTCGGCAGATCTCCAGTTCGTCGGCCCTGTAGCCGCGGGCTCGATCGCTCCAGGCATCCCGCAGCTCGAGGGGCGGGCCAACACATCGGGCATCCTGTTGGCGGATTCGACTAAACGCGATTTCACATGGAACATCTCGCTCGGCTCGGAGATTCAGATTACCAAGTTCCTGTTCACGCGTTTTGGGTTTCTCACGGACAACAGTAGTGCCCCTGATGCGTCGACGGGCGCAGCCAACGCGATCGTCCCGGCAAAAGTGGACAGATATGGCTTCAGCGCCTCGGTTGGCGGCCACAAGAACAACAAGGGCTTGTCGGCGGGCGTGTCGATGCTGTTCGGAAAAGGCACCGGCAACGGCCTCGACTTCCGAGGGGAAGCGTTCGACAACGACACCAATTTCATCCGCGTCGCGGTCAAGGAGCGCATCTACATTATTTCGATTGGTGGCGACATCGGCCAGACCGCCGACGTTGTGAAGACCAAGGTGAAGACCAAGAGGAGCGAAGAGGAGATCGACGAAGAGGCGCGACGCGAGCGTGCAGCTGCGCGGCAAGCGGTGGAAGACGAAGAGGATCCCGCCGTCAAAGAAGCCAAGGCGCGCCTCGTGGACGCACACGAAGAGGCGGACGAGGCCGGCGAGCGCGTGAAAGAAGCCGAACAGGAGCTCGAGAGGATAGAGGAAGAGAAGCGGCAAAAGGGAAACCTCGATGCGAACGACCAGGGCGCGCTCCAGGGTGCGACACAACAGGGCATCGGCGCGGGCCGCTAGCCTTACGCTCCTCGCGCTACTCAGCGTGCCATCGACGGCGGCAGGCCAGCTCGGGCCCGACGGCACCCCGATCACCACTTCGAACTACACGGTCGACCTTACGCGCGGGGTGGTGATCAGCACCTCGCGTGTCACCGGCCTTGCGGGGGCCGCCACGTCGCTGGCGCAGGGTGTGGAAGGCGGCCTGCAGAACCCCGCGGCGGTCGCCTATCGCGGACCGCAGTGGCCCGATTGGTACGACTACTGGCTGGCCTTGGGTCTCACCTATCCGCTCCAGTCGGGGGATTTCTACAACAGCGGGAGAGTAGTTGGAGATTCCGGTGACATCTCGGACGATTCTCTGCTTTTCCTGATCCCTGGAGCGTATTGGCAGATGTGGAACCTCGGCATCGGCCTCACCATCGATGCGCAGTTCGTGGAGATCAAGGGCACGCCAGACCCTGTCACGATGCAGGAGCAAAGTCTCCGACTTCGTTTCGTCACCTTTCACATCCAAGCCGGATACGGGTTTTTCGACGGTCAATTGATCATCGGCGCGGGCCTGCGCATTCTGCGCCAACGAACGTTCGTGGGCCCCCGATCTTTGAGTGATGCAGACGTGTACCAGACCTTGGGACTGGGTGCGGAACTTGGCGTGATGCTCAAGCCGCATCACAAGCGGTGGAGCCTCGGCGCGGCTCTCTTTCCGGACATCTCGACCGGGATTCGGACCCGAGGGAACGTGACGCCCACGCCAGACGGGGACATCGTAGTCGGAGGCTACTACTTGCCGCGGACGACCAAGATTCCGATGACCGGGAGCGTCGGCTACTCGTATCAGTTCGGGCCGAGGCCCAGGAACCCGCCTTGGATCAGTGCCGAAACGCTCGCTGCAGAGGAACTGGAACGTCTCCAGCGCAAGAAGCGGCTGGCGGAAGAGGCCGAGAGGGAGGAGACCGCGGCGGTCGAGGCGCGTGGCGGGCCCGACGTGGACGTTTGCGTTCAAGCGGTCAAACAGAGGTATGCGAGGAAGTACGCCGGCATCAAGCAGTCGCGCAAGGAGATCAAGAAGCTCGCCTGGGACATCCTTCGCAGACAATATCGGTGGGATTGGCCGCGCCGCTATTACTTGATCACCGCCGACCTCTGGTTCAACGGCCGGGTCGACAACGGCGTCGGCGTCGAGTCGTTTCTGTTCCAGACCGTGCAGCGATCTGGAGAAAAGATGACGGTTTCGCCCCGACTCGGCTTCGAGACCGAGGTCTGGCCGACCCGCGTGAAGCTTCGCGCGGGCACCTATATCGAACCAACGCGATTCGCCGAGTCCACCCTTCGGGTGCATGGGACGTTCGGGTTCGACGTCAGTGTCCTCAAGTGGAACGTGTTCGGGCTATGGCCGGACGACTATCGATGGCAGGTCTCATTCTCCTTGGATTTCGCCCGAGCCTATGGCGCGTTCTCATTCGGCATCGGTGGATGGTATTAACGCCTTGCGAGTTGCTGGCTTTTGTTTAGTAATCTACCCGTGACTCGACCGTTGGTGGTCAGTATCGTGTCGGTGGCCCTGTGGATTGCCACGGGCACGGCAAGCGCGGATGACACGCATTACCGCGGGGTTCCCATTGGAGCGCATGCAATCGGGCTGGGCGGCGCCTTTGCGGGCGTCGCGGATGATGCGTCGGCAGCGTATTTCAATCCCGGGGGGCTTGCGCTCGGCGGGACACATGGCCTTGCCGGCGGTCTCTCGATCAACTCCTGGGAACGCGTCAAGGTACGAGAAGCGTTCGAGCATCCGGACGAGAACGCGGACGCCACGGTCAAAACCGGTCGCACCGTGCCGCTCTTCATCGGTGCCGTGCTCAAGTTCGGGCCCAAAGATGCACTCGAACAGAAGAAATTTGCGCTCGCCATCAGCGTGCTCGAGCCGATCTACGGGAACGAGGGTATTTTCTATGCGTTCAAAGCAGATCCCTTGGAACTCACCGACACGTATCGAGTGGATGGAAACGATCGTGGGACCTGGTACGGCATTTCCTTTGCGAGCCGCCTCAACCTGAAGCAGTCGATCGGTGCCTCGCTGTACTTGAGCGTGCGCAAGCTCAGGCATTCCGAGACCGGAATCGTGCTGTCGGGCGGAACGCCGGCCCCGGACGTCCCGAATGGGTTCATTGGCACCGACACGGCAACGAACAACCAGAGTTTGTTTTTCAAGGCGTTCCACTTCGTCATGCGCTTCGGTTGGCTGTATCGGGTCAAGCCGCAATTGCAGCTTGGGGTCATGATCCAAACCCCTGGCATTCCGCTGAAGCAGCAGGTCGACACGCTCTCGCAGGGCTTCATCAATGACGTTGAGGACCCATTGGCACCCGTCATCACGGAGGCGTACTTCTCCGATGGGCGTGTGAAAGCGAACCTGCCGATTCCGGGAGAAATCGAGGCGGGGCTCGAGTATTGGCCCGCCGAGAAAGTCATGCTCTCGTTCGACGCTTCCATTCACACTCCCGTGAAATCCGGCTCGCGGGTCAAGTCGGGCGCGGCGGTTCCGGTCGGAGGGTTGTACTTTGACGACAACACAGCGCGCAGGTTCATCGGGAACGTGGCAATTGGCGGAGACTTTGTCATCACCAGGAAGGTGATGATCGAGGCGGGCTTTTTCACGGATCTCTCGTCCGCGGCCGACATCCCCGAGAGGCCGGTGCAGTACTACAACGCACAGATCAACCGGTTCGGAGGGACGCTATCCATTGGCCTCAACATTGCCGGGGTCTCGCTCGCCGTCGGTTCGACCTTCTTGTACGGGAAGGGCAACGCTACCGGGGTCGCCGTCGACACAGGCAACTTGGCGCTCGACTACACGCGAACCGAGGCCACCTCGCGTACGGTCTACTTGCACGTGACCGGCGCCACAAGGGCCGTCTCGGACTTGGGCGGCAGGACGGCAAGCGGGATCAAGAAGCGCATGGCCGAGAAGGACCGAAAAGAGGCGGAAGAAGCCGAGCGGCTTCGGCGTGAGGCTGAGGAAGCCGAACAGAACGACGAGCCCTCGGAATCCGACTAACGATCGTCCAGCGTTTGTCGCACGCAAGCTAGTAGCGCCTTCGTCGCGAATGGCTTGGGCACAAACGGAATGCTTGACGGCAGATCAGCGTTCTCGCTCGACGAGTATCCGCTCACCACGACCACGGGGAGGGCTGGGTGAGCCTTGGCAAGGTCTTCGATAAGCTCTTCGCCGTCGCGCACCGGCATGTTGAGGTCCGTGATCACCAGCTCGATGAGATCTGGGTGCTCGTCGATCACTCGCAAGGCTTCGGTCCCATCGGCAGCTCTCAGTACGGTGTATCCACCGCTTTCGAGGGCGAGGACGACCGCATCCCGCACGTCATCGTCGTCGTCGACCACCAAGAGGGTTTCAGTCGGGTTCGCCGGCAAGCCGTCCACTGCCTCCGCCCGAGCCTTGGGCACTTCTGCCGCCGGAAGCCAGAGCCGGAATGTGGTGCCTCGTCCAATCGTCGATTCTACGTCGATCGTCCCACCGAGGTTGTCGACGATTCGTTGGACCGAGGGCAAGCCGAGACCGGTTCCCCTACCATCCGCCTTCGTGGTGAAGAAGGGTTCGAAGATGCGCCCGAGCACGGGTTCCGGCATTCCTTCGCCTTCGTCCGTGACCGAGATGCAGATCTTGTCTGAGGAAGCGTTGCCCTGTTCGGAGGGATGGCGTGTGGCTCGGATACTCAGGAGCCCGCCTTTGGGCATGGCGTCCCTTGCGTTGATCCCCAGGTTGAGCAGGACCTGCTCCAGTTGGTGAGGATCGGCGCTGACGTAGCCAACATCATCGTCAGCGGAAACCTCGATGCGGCGAGGTCCGTGAAACAACGGACGTAGAAGGCTGCTCCATGCCGGCGTGAGGTCGGCGACGTTGACGGTTTGCTTGGGTCCGGGTGAGGTTCGGCCGAACGAGAGCAGTTGACTGGTGATCGATGCGGCTCGGTTGGCTGCTCTCGAGATCTGTGTGACGGCCCGCTCGATGTCCGGGTCGCCATTGGCTCGCCCATCGAGGTAGTCCGTCCAGCTCATCATGATCGTCAGGTCGTTGTTGAAGTCGTGTGCGACCGACCCCGCGAGGCGCGCGACCAGTTCGAGCTTCTGAGCCTCGGCGACCTGCCTCTGCAGGATGGCACGGGCTCGTTCTGCGCGTCGCCGATCCGCCAAAGCCGCCGATAGGAAGAGGGCAGAAAGCACCGTAGTGCAGATGAAGGCCTCGATCGCCAAGATGTTGGCCTGAATGGTATCCGCCATGATCATCAGGAAAGGGCCGCGGCCGAGGGTGGCATTCCAAACGGTGAAGAATGCGACCAACAGCGACGCTGTGGTGACGACGCGGGTGTCGAATCGCAGTGTGGCCCAGATGAGAAGCGGAAAGGTGACGAAGGGAAAGTCCAGGATCGAGTGAAGCGGTTTGGAGGGAGCGCCGAGCACCCAAACCCCTGCGAACAAGATGAGCACGCCTAGCAGGATGAGCTCGGCCATACGTGCTTTGGAGATACGCCCGATCCGCGGCCTGTTCGCCCAAGACAGGATGACCGGGGCAACCACGACTACGCCGAGCGCACCTCCAAGCCACCACACCTGCCACGCTGCGGCAAACGGGATGCTCGCCTCGAATCCGATGAACTGGGCGGCGCCCGGCACGGCGGCGAGCGCGGGTGCCGTGAGTCCGGCCAGCAACACCAAGCCCAGCGCATCTCGCATTCGCGACACATCGACTCGTCTTCCAACGACCCAACGTAGGAGCGATGCACCGAGCAACGGTTCGGCTATGTTTGCGAGGCTGGCGAATGCTACGACGTCGGAGTCCGCGAGGAGATGCGGCACGGCGAACTCGACTCCGGCGATGATGGCTACGATCAAGGGCCACATGCGTGAGCGCGTCAGCGTCAGCGCCGCGAGTGCGACACCGCCAGAGGGCCAGAGCGCCGAAATGCTGTTGGGCGTCAGGAAGAACACAAAGCCCAGAAGAACCGCGAGCAGATAGATGGGTGCGAAGATCAGGGCGACTCCCCACCATGGCGCCTCTGCCCAGGCCGGCTCATCGTCTCGGCGCACGTCTGCGGGACGGAGTTGTAT
>CAYZDM010000083.1:0-8696 GCA_964476875.1 uncultured Sandaracinaceae bacterium
AGGTTCATGGCCGGTTCCTTCCTAAGACCGCAGTGTCGGTTTAGGGCGGCTAGGGTCAAGAAAACGGCCGGCTAGAAACAGGTCAGCTCTCGGAAGTCCTGGATTCGTTTCTCGAGCTGTGCGCGAGTGAGGTCCTTCAACGCGCCGATGCCGACATCTTGTACGCAAAACGACGCCGTTGCGGAACCACAGATCACCGCTTGGCGGAGGTCGGTGTGGCCGTTCTCCGCGAGGTAACCGAGGAAGCCTCCCGCAAACGAGTCACCGGCGCCTGTCGGGTCCGACACCGACTTGAGCGGGTAGGCTGGTGCGCAAAAGATGTCCTCTTCGAGGAACAGCAGCGCCCCGTACTCGCCGCGCTTCACGATGACGGTCTCCGGGCCGAGCACACGAAGCGCCTCTGCCACCGCCAACGGGTGGTGAAACCCAGTGAGCTGCCGCGCCTCTTCCTCGTTGATGACGAGAATGTCGACTCGCTTCAGCAGCTCCTTGAGCGCGTCAAGCGCGGTGTCGATCCAAAGGTTCATCGTATCGGCGATGACGAGTTTGGGGTTCTCCACTTGGTCGAGCACGTGCAGTTGTAGTGCCGGGGCGATGTTGCCCAGCATCACAAACTCCGAGTCGCGGAACGAAGCAGGGATCTTCGGATTGAAGTCCGCGAACACGTTGAGGTCGGTTTGAATGGTCTCACGAGAGGTCAGATCGTCGGAGTACCGGCCCTCCCAGTGAAAGGTTTCGCCGTTTGCAACCTCGAGGCCCGTGGTGTCGATGCCTCTGCCGCGAAGCATATCGACCGCCTCCTTGGGGAAGTCCTTGCCGACGACACCGACCAAGCGGACCGGTGCAAGCTCGCACGCCGCGAGCGACGCGTAGGTCGCCGAGCCGCCGAGAATTCGTTGGTGCGAGCCAAGGTGATTGTGAATGGTGTCAAACGCGACGGAACCGACGACTAGAAGGGAGGACATGATGCCTTTCAGGATACATATTTTTCGATGAGCGGCCGCAGCTTGTCGCGTGCGGCCGCCGAGATCGAATCCGGGTTACTGATGATGGCCCCCGCGAGGGCCGACGTAGCGGGACGCTTGGACGGATCTGGCACCGATCCGGCGAGTTCGACGATGATTTCCTGCGCCTTGGCCACGTTTCGTTGCATCACGGCAATCACGGCGCTGACGGTGACCGCGTCGTGTCCCTCGCGCCAGCAGTCGTAGTCGGTCGCCATGGCGAGGGTGGCGTAGGGCAACTCGGCCTCGCGGGCCAGCCGCGCCTCTGGCAAGTTCGTCATCCCAATCACCGTCGCACCCCAGGACCGGTAGAGGTGAGATTCGGCGCGTGTCGAGAACTGAGGACCTTCGATGCACACGTAAACGCCTCCCTCGTGCACCGTAGCGCCCGCTCTATTCGCGGCGTCCGTGAGAGAGCTGGCGAGCTGCGCGTCGATGGGCTCCGCGAACTCAACGTGCGCCACCACGCCATCGTCATCGAAGAAGGTGTCGGTACGATGCCTAGTGCGATCGATGAACTGATCGACGACGATCATGTCTCCGGGATGAATGTCTTCGTGCATCGAACCCACGGCGGACACGCTGAGAATCTGCTCGGCGCCAGCCATCTTCAGCGCGAGCACGTTTGCTCGATAGTTGATTCGGTGAGGCGGGATGCCATGTCCGCGACCGTGTCGTGGCAGAAAGAGAAGGCGAGTGCTCCCAAGTGTTCCCGCGACGATCGCGTCCGACGGCGTGCCAAACGGGGTCGACGTGTGGAGTTCTTCGACGTCTGTCAGGCCGTCCAGCGCGTAGAGCCCGCTCCCGCCGATGACGCCGAGTGTTCGCAGAACGTCGTTCATTTCGTGTAGGCCTGGCGCATGACGGCGAGGCTGCTGACTTCACCGTCGCGAAACACGTCGAGCTGTACGGTCGAGCCGACCGGGCCGCGGAGCTTCTCCACTATCGTCTGATAGTCCAACTCTCGGACCGAGTCACCGTTGATTCCGATGATGATGTCGTTGGTTCGCATTCCAGCCAGGTCCGCCCCACCACCGGCCGGCGCCTCGACCACGCGGAGGCCACCACCTTCCGAGTAGGCCAGCTTGGCGTGTATCCCGCCCGTGGGCTGTCCGCGGCCCCCGCCGCCGCAACCGGCAATCAGCGTGCAGCCCAACAGAAGCGCGACCATCGTTCGACCATGTCGGCTCATTATGTCGGACCGGCATAGCCGGGTTCCCGCCGAGTGCAAACCTTCAGAGGGGCAAGATTGACACCTCCGCGCGCGGGAGTACCATGGCCTCAACCCCGCGAAACTGTGAGTGAAACTCCTCTTGGGCCGACACGATGTATAAGCTCGTCATCTCGGACGACGAAGGTCACGCGACCGTCGTGCCGCTCCTGCGCGACGAGATCACCATTGGTCGTCAGCAGGGCAACACGATCCGGCTCACGGAGCGGAACGTGTCGCGTAGTCATGCACGACTCCTGAAGCGGAATGGTTCCTACGTGGTCGAGGACCTGGGCTCCTACAATGGCGTCACCGTCAACGGCGAACGAATCGACACGAAGTCCGATTTGGCAGCCGGCGATCAGCTTGGCATCGGGGACTACGACTTGGCGTTCCAATCCGATGTCGTGGCGACCGCGAACACGCTGCCTTCGCCCAAACCGAAGAGTCAGCCTCCGCCTAGGTTGGTCGTGCTCAGCGAGCCCGCCATCGGTGCCGAGTTTACATTGGGAAAACCAACGCTTCGGATCGGTCGCGACGAACGGCTCGACATCTGGATCAACCACAAGTCGATCTCCCACGAACACGCCGAGGTTCAGGTAGACGGCGGCCGGGTGACCGTGTTCGATCTCGAGAGCGTGAACGGGATGCGGGTCAACGGTGTCGGTGCGACGCGCGCCATTCTGGAATCAGGCGACGTCCTCGAGTTGGGCGAGGTACGATTTCGGTTCGTTCCACCACAAGGCGCGCACAGTTTGGAGCCTCTGCCTCACGAAGAAGCGGAGAGGCCACCGCCCAGCGAATCACGAAAGCCTCTATTCGCAGCTTCGGTGATCGGGCTACTGCTCTTTGCCGGAACCGGGGCGGTGCTCGTGACCATGCGCGGTGAACCCACAGGGGTGGTGGGGGACCGAAGCGTGACTGCTGTGGTCACGGAGTCCCAAGGATCCGCCCCCGTGCCGAGTCTGCTGGTCGAGCCGCGCAATCTAGGGGTTCGGTCGGCCGAGCCACAGTCCGGCCAGAATCCCACTGAACAAGAATCCAGCCCGGGCGCCGACTCGGATATTCGAACGATCGAAGAGCCGCGAGAGTGGGAGGGGCAGCTCGAACGCGCTCACAAGGCGCTCGCCAAGGGACGGCTCGACCGTGCCTACTCGATTGCAAACGAGCTCCCAGATGACAGCGTTCTGCGCAAGACACCGGAGTTCGGCGAGATTCGGTACCGCTACGCACAAGCCCGCATCAACGAAGGGGAACGCGCGCTGGAGGAGGGAGACTTCGAGCTCGCTCGGGGCGAGGCTGCGCTCGTCCTCGAGCTGCGGGGCATCACCGTGAAGCAACGACAGGACGCGAGGCGGTTGCTGAGAAGCGCGAGGGATCCCGAGCCGAGGTCGCGAGTGCGGGCGAATGTGGACCCCTGAGCGACGCAGAGGCGCAGAATCGTTGATTAATGGGCTCTGCCCATGACAGACTAAGAGTGGGTGTTTGGGGGAACACAGTCTTGGCGGGGCTCGTCCGTGCGATGCGCATGGGTGTTCTTGCTCGTCTCACTGGCGTGGCTGGCGCCGATGGGCTTGAGCGCCCAGGACGCTACGCTCAATGGGGGCGGGATGGACCTCCACCTGTTCCGACCCGCGGTCGACACGCGCGGCTACTTCACCGTCAATGGTTCAGAGGTGATGCCGCACAAGGAGTTCAGCTTCGGTCTCGTCCTCGATGCGGGGATCGGCATCCTTCGCTATAACGGATTCGACAACAATCCGAACGGCGCAGCGGACACAGCGGGCCGACAAAGCCGCATCGCGAAGCAAGCGTTTACCGGAACGTTCATGTTCAACTTCGGTCTGTTCGATCGGTTGGTCTTGGGCATACAACTTCCGATCACGTTCCTTCGCGGCAACGCGGTGCAGACCCCGGATCGGGATGGCAGTTGTCTCGCAGGCTCGAGCACCTGCCTCTACAACCTGGAGGCCGGGGGGTTGCGGTCACAGGGCGTCGGCGACCTGACAATTCACGCGAAGGCGCGCTTGCTGAATCTCGGCCAAAGTCCGGTGGGCATCGCTGTCATATTGCGAGCGGGTTTTCCCACGGCGAAGACGACGCAGTTTGCAGGAGAGCCAGGATTCTCGCTTTGGCCGACCGCGGTCTTCGAGTTCCAACCAATCGAGAAGATTCGACTTGCCCTCGAGGGCGGGTATCGATGGAACTCGAGGCAAGGGGCGACGTTCATTTGGGACGGGCAATCGAACCCTGCTGACTCACTGGGCACCGCAGTCAATCCCGTCGACAATCCCGCCGCGGGGCGTCGCTTCACCTACAACGATCTCATCACCTTTGGCTTCGGCGCCAGCTTCCGAATCGCTCGCTCGCTGGACCTAGTCTTGGAGTACTACGGCTCGCAAATTGCCCAAGAAATTGGGACAAAGGGCACCCTCTCGATGGAGGTTCTCGGCGGTTTCAAGTACTTCGTCACCAACAAGAGTTTCCTCTACTTCGCCGCCGGTGCAGGTATTCCCAAGACCGGATTTCAAGCAGCGGACGTGCGCGCGACGATCGCGTTCATGTATGAGCCCGCGGTCGAAGACCGTGATGGAGATGGGATTACCGACGACGACGACGGATGTCCCGACGAAGCCGAGGATAAGGATGGCTTCGAGGACAGTGATGGGTGTCCGGACCGAGACAACGACGGCGACGGGATCCTCGACGTCGACGATGCCTGTCCGTTGGTGAAAGAGGACTACGACGGAGACCAAGACGAAGACGGTTGCCCCGAAGGCAGAGACGGGGACCGCGACGGTGACGGCATTCCCGACAACATCGACAACTGTCCCGACGAGCCAGAAGACTTCGACGGCTTCCAAGACGATGATGGTTGCCCCGATCCGGACAACGACGGAGATGGCATTCCGGACGAGAGGGATCTATGCCCGAACGATCCTGAAGACTTCGACAAGTTTGAGGATGAAGATGGGTGCCCGGACGTCGACAACGACGCCGATCGGATCCTAGACGTAGACGACGCGTGCCCGAACGATCCGGAAACGTACAACGGCACCGAGGACGAAGATGGGTGCCCAGATAAGGGCCTGGTCATCCTCGAGGACACGCAGATCACCATCCTCGAGAAGGTGTACTTCGAGACGGACAGCGCGATCATCAAGTCGCGGAGTTTCCCGCTGCTCGACGCGGTCGCCGCGACGCTCAATGCGAGCCCCCAAATCACGCTCGTCGAGATTCAAGGCCACGCCGATGAGCGGGGGAGCGACAAGTACAACATCAAACTCACCCGAGCCCGCGCGGCTTCGGTAATGAACGCCCTAATCGAGCGGGGCGTCCTGAAAGACCGTCTGCGGTCCGGTGGATATGGCGAACGATGCCCCGTCGAACCGAAGCACAACGCTACGGCTTGGGAGAAAAACCGGCGGGTTGAGTTCAAGATTATCGAAACCGACGCCGGTCCCACTGGAGTTGAGGTAACCTGCCCGCGGGGCCGTTCTCTGGTGCCGAGGTGATATGTCGCGCGAGCGCTTCGTTGAGTTGATGACCCCTGCGCTGACTCGTTTCAGTCAGGACCTGAAATCGCTGTTGAGGATTGTCGAAGATCCCGGGATCGACGACGAGAGCCGCGCTGTGTCTGCGGGGGCCCTCCTGCACGTGATTTCGGTGACGGGTGCCATCCCTGGCGTCCGCGGTGTGCTCAATCATCTGGGCGACGTCATGGCGATTCGACTCGTGCTGGACGGGGTGCGGGAGCGTTCGCCCGAAGCGTTCCAGAAGCACCAGAAGGTATCGCCCGAAATGTTCGAACCGTTGTCCGATGAGCTCGACGCCATGCGTGTGTATTTGGGTGATCGCATCACCGTGCTCGAGCGCGTCGTCAAAAAGTTTTCCAACTTCAATCATCAAGGGCATCAGGCCGCCGCGTGCATCGAAGACGCCGAGTCGAGCACCTGGCTCTACGACGCCGTGCACGAAGCGCTGATCGACGAAATCGACTTCGACGACGAAGATGTCGCCCGCGAGCTCAAGCAGGTGGATCGAATTCTGGCGCCGCTATCGTCTCGCGTTCGCAGGTAGCGGATCAGGCCGCCGCGCGGCTCGTAGGCTGGGAGATCTCCCGCAGCAACCACGTCCCGCCCGACGACCTAGGCTTGGGAGTCTTGTGAGCGAGAACCCGAAGCAGGGCCACTGCCTCGGCATCCCACTCTACGAGGCGAAGGATGCTTCCGTCGGAGGCACGGAGGTCAGGCTCCGAGTTCGTCCGCCGCCGTGTCAGATCGTCGGCATCCGATTGCGCGCGTGTCTCGACGAGGAGCATGATTCGGTGACGGAGAACGAAACCCACAGGGCGTGAGGTAGCGACGAAGCTCAACGTCATGAGACCCGCGCGCTGCGTTGCAAGATGAACGCGCAAACGAGGCAAACCGTTCGATGCAGACTCCCAGCTCAGTGACATCTCGGCAGCGTCTTCGGGAAGGCGGAGCTCCGAAGCGAACCCGCGGATCGCGTCCGCAGTCTCGCTCGCCGAGCTAGCCCTATGGTACCGCGTTCCCGTCAGGAAAAGGGGCAACAACAGTAGCGCTGCGACGGGCTCTCCGAGTGCAACGAAGCCGACGCCCCCCACCACCAGACAGCCCAGACCGGTCACGGTCGTGGCGTCGAGGAGCTCACTTGCCGAGTTGGCGGCTTCGGGCAGCTGTGCATTCGTGATGGGGCGCCACTCCGGGCGATCGGAAAGAGGTGTCCATCGTTCCGCCCGGTGTAGACCGAATGCGATCAATGGGAGTGCGCAAACGAGGTAGTTAGGGACCCACCATTGACCGATGGCGAGCACGACGCCGGTGATCGCGAGAACGGCTGTCCAAGGAGCCCTGACCAACAGGCGTCGTCCGCCCATTCGAACCTCGACCGATCGGCGCTTGAGGAGAATGAGAGGGGCCAACAGGAACAAGACCCACGCGATCGGGCGTCGGTCGGGAATCTGCAGTGGGGTGAAGCCGGGCGGTCGGGGGGTGTCGGGAACCGCGATCGGCATCGCGATCGCGTGGCGGGGGACGTCCAAAGCGAGCGGCCAGGCGGTCATGCGGGGAAGGTGAATTCGCTGCCATTTGACGAGCGTGAGTTTGCTCTGCTCAGTGATCTCGAAGTCGACGCCTGGCGCCACGTCTTGCATGTCGCTTGGAACCACTGAGCCTGGTGGCGCACGGAACTCGACCGAGACACCGTGGAGCCCGGTCTCCCACGCGGGGACAGACCAAACCACGCGCGCCCGCGGCTCGCCCTTCACCTCGATCGCAGTGACATCGGCCTTGGTGCGGTAACGCATGAAGACGCGGTACTCCCCTTGTCGAGGGGCCTCGCGTCGCGGAAACGAGAGGTGAATGGTGCCATCCTCTCGAACCTCGGCCTCGGGGCGAAAGATCTCGCCTTCCTCGGAGCGAAAGTAAGGCGGTTGGTAGCGGTTCAGGTCGACGTCCCCACCGAGGCCGGCAAGTTCCATTTCGTGCAGCCAACCGGCATGCACCTCGACATCGAGTCGCAGAAGGATGCTCAGGGTGGCGTCGGGTTCGATGTCGACCGTCGCCTGCGCGCCTTTTACAACCGTGCGGGTCCATGCATGCGCGGGCGATGCCGCGCCGAGGACAGTGAAGAAGACGACTAGGAGCAAGGCTGGATCGCGGCTGGGGCGCATGTCCCGAACCTAAGAAATTCCATGGGTTCGGTGAAATTTCCTACTGCATCCGGATCCACGAAGGCATGAACAATAGGACGAACAGCGACAACGTGAACCAACCGACCAGGCGCCGGCGCGATGACACCTCGGTGTCCTCGGTGGGCGGATGGTCTGGCCCCGTCGCCCGGGTAAGGAGCCATAGAACGAAGGCCCAGACGAGCCAATGCATACCCGCCGCCGCGTCGTAGATCAGCCTGTCCCCGCGAATTCCGTCGAGGTAGGCCGAAATCCCGTAGGCGGCGCTCACGATGACCGCGAGCAGTGGCAGCATCCGCAGGAGCTTCCTCGACAGTTGATCCTGGCGGCGCCCCAGTAGCGCGTAGGCCACGTGGCCGCCGTCGAGCTGCCCGAACGGGAGGAGGTTGATCATCGTGACGAGCAGCCCGGCCCAACCGGCCAGCGCTGTCGGTGTGAGCATGATGTCGTGTCCGAGCGGAATTGGGCCCTTCAACGAGTACAGCAGGCCGAGGTAGAGAAGTGAGCGGCCCTCGAGAATGTAGGGCGAGTCAGGAAGCGCCTCGACGGGGGAAGTCGCGATGCCGTAGATGACCACCGGTATTGCGACCGCCATACCAGCAAGAGGGCCGGCCGCGCCAATGTCCAGCAAAGCGTTGCGGGAACGAATTCGTTCGCGAATCTGAATCACGGCCCCGAGCGTGCCCAGTAGAAAGAACGGGACGGGAATGAAGTAGGGGGGGGACACGTCGACGCGATGGTACTTGCCCGCGAAAAAGTGACCGAACTC
>CAYZDM010000084.1:0-8658 GCA_964476875.1 uncultured Sandaracinaceae bacterium
GGCGCAACAGGACCCGGGGCCCGCGGGGGAGCCCGGGACCCCCCTCGAACGCATCCAGATCATCAAAGGTTGGGTCGACTCCGACGGCGCCGCACAAGAGAAAGTCTTCGATGTGGCCGGCGGCGATCGCGCCGCGAATGTCGATCTCAACACGTGTGAAACATCAGGCGAGGGCTACGCTTCGCTCTGCACAGTATGGACGGACCCCGAGTTCGACCCGGCACAACGCGCGTTCTACTACGCAAGAATCTTCGAAAACCCGGTTTGCCGTTGGAGCACGATGCTCTGCAACGAGCTTGGTGTCGACTGTAGCGACATCGACAACGTTCCCGCCGACTTCATCGAGTGTTGTTCACCGGTGATCGAAGACCAGAGGGTGATCAAAGAGAGGGCGTGGAGCTCGCCGATTTGGTACCGCCCTGAAACGCTTTGAAGAGGCCTAGGCCGATGAGGTGGCCTTTGGTTCACTTTGCGTTGCTCGGATTCGCGCTGTTCATCGGCGCCCGATGGTTCTTTCCAAGCGACGAGATCGAAGTAACCGAGCAAGCACGAGACGCCCGTATCGTGATCTCTCAATCGCAGGTCGCCGCGTTGGTCAGTCAGTACGAAGCGATTAGCGACGTGGTCGCCACCGACGCGGTACGGGCCGAGCTCATCGATCGCTTTGCCGTGGAGGAAATGCTCTATCGCGAGTCCCGGAAGTGGGGGCTGACCTCCAACAATCAGGCGATCGATCTCAGGCTCCGTCAGAAGATGGCGTTCGTATCGGATGAAGAGCTATCGGACGAAGAGCTCGAACGGCAGGCGAGGGCGCTGGGCATGGATTCAGATGACGCAGTCATCCGCAGCATGCTCGTCCACAACATGAGGTTGCTCCTGGCGCGAAGGGGCGAGCAGGAGCCGAGCAGCGAGGAGATCGAAGCGTACTACGAGAGCGAGCAAGCCCAGTTCGCGCTTCCTGCTCGATTCACCGGTTGGCATGTTTTCTTCTCCAAAGACCTTCGGCGATCTGCAGCCTACGACGCTGCGCGCGAGGCAAAGGCAGCGCTGAACGCGGAGGCGCTCGAGGCGGAGAAGGCGGTCGAACTGGGCGACGTGTCGCCGTCAGGTGCCTACTTTAGAGGGCAGCTCGCGCACCGGCTTGCAGCTCGTTTGGGCGACGAGTTCGCCACCGTCGCCGAGAGCCTCCCGGAGGGCGAGTGGTCCGACCCCGTCGAGTCTCCCTTCGGTGTCCACCTCGTGCTCATCCAAGAGCGCACGCGGCCCCAGGCACCACCGCTCGAAGATATCCGCGCGCGCGTCACGGCAGCATACCAATCCCACCAAAGACAAGAGCGCCTCGCCGCCGCAATGGAGGAGCTGCGAACGCGCTACAAAGTGGTTGTCGAATAGTTCGCCCGCGGAGAAGCTAGAGCTTCCAGCGTTTGGCGAGGTAGTGCATCATGGTTTCGTCGCTGCCGCCTCCGATGCTGGCGATGCGCATGTCGCAATATGCGCGACCGGCCATGCTTTCCTTCATGTAGGCCATGCCGCCGTGGAGTTGGAAGCAAACGTCCGCGACCTCGCGAACGACGCGTCCGGTGTGGAGCTTCGCCATGCTGATCAGCTCAGTGGCGTCTTGGCCGTCGACCAGCGCATCGACGCATGCCTGATTGAGTAGCCTTGCGGTCGTGAGCAGCGTCTTGCATTCGACGAGCTTGAACTGGGTGTTCTGCATCGACATGAGGGTTCGTCCGAAGAGTTTGCGATCTCGGGCCCATTCGCAGGTGGTGTCCCATAGTTCCTCGCAGTACGCGACGAGGCCGATGGTGGCGACGAGGCGTTCGCTTTGAAATTGCATCATCTGTTGCATGAAGCCCGCACCGATCTCACCGATGGTGTTCGACACCGGAACCCGAACGTCCTCGAAGAAGATCTGCCCGGTGTCCGAACCCCAGAACCCAATCTTGTCGAGCAGGTCGTAGGAGACTCCGGGCGTATCCATGGGCACGACGATCTGTGAGAAGCCGCCGTGACCCGCTTCGGGGTCGGTGACGGCGAGTAGGCAGAGCCAGTCGGCAGTCGCTGCGTTGGTGATGTAGATCTTGGAGCCGTTGATCACCCAGTCGTCGCCGTCACGAACGGCACGCGTCCGAATGTTCGCCACATCCGATCCTGCATCCGGCTCGGTCACCGCGATGGCCGACACCGCCTCGCCGCGAATCGCGGGCACCAAGTACTTCTGCTTGAGCTCTTCGCTGCCGAAGCGGTGGAGCGATGGTGTCGCCATGTCCGTGTGCACCGAAATTCCGGTCATGACGCCAACATTGTCCGCTCGGCCGAGCTCCTCGCAGAGGATAGCCGTGTACGTCCAGTCCAGCCCGGACCCGCCGTAGGCTTCGTCGTACCGCAAGCCGAGCATCCCGAGCTCGCCCATCTTGGGGAAGAGCGACTTGTCGAGCCGGCCCATCTTGTCGAACTCGCGCGCCCTAGGCGCAAGCTCGTTGCGCACGAACGCACGGACGGTCTCGCGGAAGGCTCTGTGCTCGGGTGTCTTGTCCTGCTTCGTCGTCATCGGTCCCCTCCGGGCGCGCGAGGCCTGGGCTATACGACGCCGTACGCCAACATGGCGTCGGCAACCTTGATGAACGCTGCGATGTTCGCGCCCTTCACGTAGTTGACGTAGTCGCTACCTGCGGTTCTGCCATGCTCGACGCAGCGTTGGTGAATCCCCGTCATGATGTCTCGGAGGAGGCGTTGAAGCTCTTCTTCTTTCCAGGTGATGCGCGCTGAATTCTGGCTCATCTCCAGTCCCGACACCGCGACGCCGCCCGCGTTCGCCGCCTTACTGGGTGCGAAGAGTACCTTGGCGTCCGTAAAGGCATGGATGCCTTCTTGCTCCGTCGGCATGTTCGCGCCCTCAGACACGCCCTTCAGGCCGTTCGCAATCAGCGTCTTCGCCTCCGCGGTCGAGAGCTCGTTCTGCGTCGCACACGGGAAAGCCAGATCGGCCACCACCCCCCAGGGACGCCCTTCGTGATGCTCAACCCCGAACTGCTTCGCGTATTCCGTCAGTCGCCCGCGCCTTTGCGTTTTGAGTTCCTTGACGAACTCGAGCTTCTCAGTGCTGATCCCATCCGGGTCGTAGACGAAGCCGCCGGAATCGGAAAGCGTCACCGCCTTGCCGCCCAGTTGGTTGATCTTCTCGATGGCGTGCAGGGCCACGTTGCCCGAGCCCGATACGAGGCAAGTCTTTCCGTCAACCGAATCCGCGATTCGATTCAACATCGACTCCATGAAGTAGACAGTGCCGTAGCCCGTCGCCTCGGGCCGAATCGGACTACCCCCGTACTCCAACCCCTTGCCGGTGAGCACGCCGACGAAGCGATTGGTGATGCGTTTGTACTGTCCGAAGAGATAGCCGATCTCGCGGGCCCCGACCCCGATGTCGCCCGCGGGTACGTCGACATCCTCTCCCACATGGCGGTAGAGTTCGATCATGAAAGACTGGCAGAACCGCATCACTTCATGATCAGACTTCCCTCTTGGGTTGAAGTTCGACCCACCTTTGCCTCCGCCCATCGGTAGGCCGGTGAGGCTATTCTTGAAAGTTTGCTCGAATGCGAGAAACTTGAGGATGCTTTGGTTGACACTCGGGTGAAAACGCAACCCGCCTTTGTACGGGCCGATCGCATTGTTGTTCTGAACCCGCCAGCCGCGGTGCACCCGAACGTCGCCCTTGTCGTCTTCCCAACACACCCGAAAGCTCACGACCCGATCGGGCTCCGCGATGCGCCGAAGAATCTGGTACTCGTGATAGACCTCTTTGTCGGCGATGAAGTCGAACACGTTCATCGCAACTTCGTACACCGCTTGGTGGAACTCGACCTCGCCTGGATTGCGTCGCCTTACGCCATCCATGAATTGCTGAAGGTCAACGTGATCAGACACCGCCATGGGACACCTCCGGGAGTAGGGTCGGCAGAGTCTGGGCCCGACCAAGCCCGCAATCAAGAGCGGCGTGCCGGGTCTGGCTATCTCGAGTCGTTTCGAGCACCTCGGCGTTACTTCGTTGGAACTGCCCGGTAAAAGACATGAAGCAACTAGTCCGATTTTGTGCAGCCAATCATCGTCGCGATCGCGCCGACCATCGGGCCGCACGACAAGTTAGCTAGCCGCCACACAGTTGGCGAGCGCAACAGCTGAAGCCCTCTTCGGCTTCGAGCGCGGCGATCGCCGTGATGTCACACGACGCGAGTCCATCGCACGCCAGGCTGACGAGATCTTGGTCGTCGCAAGTGGACGTGCAGAGGGTCGCATCGCAGGTAAAATCGCCCTCGTTGGGGTTGTACGCGGCGGACCACGTGAGGCCTGCGGGGAGGTCACAGGAGGCGCCGAAGTTCCCGACCTGGTAGGGCCCTTCGTAGGTCGGGCACTGGCAATTGGCGATCTCGTCGTCGTCTGTTTGTGCGCACGACGCTGCCATGCAGCCAGCGTAGAGTGCGTTCTCGCAGTTCGTCTGTCCGATGCCTTCCTCCGGCGCGCAAGCCAAGCTGAAAGTCGAGATCATGTCGGCACAGGGCAAGAGCGTCCGTCCTGGGTCACCGGACTCCTTACAGCTTGAAGCCCCCAACAAGAAGACAAGAGCCAAGCCCGCCCAAACGGTGCGTATCATCGAAAATTGTTCTTCCATGTTCATACCCCGGCTCTCCATTCATGAACCCTGCGAGACCCAACCCGGTCAGCCTCTCGCAAGAGAGCTTCCGGCAAGGTCTGCGGAGAGGAATAGGTGGCACGCGCCCAGGTGAAACCGAACCGACCGCGGGCGGACGTCCGAAGGCGCGAGACTAAGCCGAATGGCGGAAGCGCGAAGCTGGGTGTCGTGACCCGGCGTTTTCGTCACGCGCTCATCAGTGACCTCCGAGTAGCAACTCCAAGTTGGCCAGTGCCCAGTCGACTCGCTGCTTCTTGCTCAGTCGCAGCGAGGTGTGTTGCTCTCCGACGAGTGACGTGTAGAGCAGACGCGCGCGCATGGCCGCAGTCTCCTTGTCGAGCCCGTGCGCTTCGAACAGAGCGCGAACAAATGCGTATCGCCCAGCATCGACCCTAGCGACTACACCAGCCGCGCCATCGTCGTGGCTGGCCCAGGCTCGGACCGCACGGTCGAGTGGGCCCCCGTGACGAAACACCAGACGCGTGAGCTCGCGGAGGCGCTCGGATGGGTCATCTGAGCGGAGCTCGACTGTCTGAATGACCTCTTTGGTCGCGGATAGCTCCCATCCCTCGAGCAGCGAGTTGAGAAGCGCCTGGCGATCCGTGAAGTGCCAATAGAAGCTCCCCTTGGTGACTCCAAGCAGCCGTGCGAGCGGCTCGACCCGGACAGCTTCCACACCGTCTTTGCGGAGCACGTTCAACGCGGTCTCGATCCAGGCTTCAGCGCTCAACCCTCTCGTCACAGGGCTCACCATACGGTGACGTATGGACAAAATCAAGCATTGGCGCTAGGTACCATACGCTGCCGTATGGTGGCGGAAAGGAACCCCATGCACGTCCACAACAAACACGCCCGCAAGATCTCTCGCCCCGCCGAAGAGGTGTTCTGCTCACTAGCGGAGCTCGGCACATCCACCGATTCGCTCTGGCCCGCCCCGTCGATGCCTTTCGAGCGCACGCCCGGGCCGCTGATGGTCGGCTCTACGCGCGAGAGTCACGGGATCATCCGAGCGGTTCTCGATGAGTTCGATCCAGGCCGGAGGTTGGTGTGGCGAGCCGATCAGCCGTTCCTCAAGGGCACACACGGGTTCGAAGTGACCCCAACCCGGACGGGGTGCCAGGTCGAGCACGTTCTCGAGGCGGATCTGGCCTGGTGGTTCGTGCCCGTATGGGGCTTCAAGGTACGGGCGGTCCATGACCGAATCATCGAGCGTCTCTTCGATCGGATCGAAACGGTGGTCAGCGTCGACCTCGACTAGCTGTGAACGTCCGAGATCTTCGTTCGTACATCGAGCATCAGGTCACGGCGGAGGCGGGCAAAAGCGCTCGAACTCAGCGGGCGTCAACGGCCTCCCGAGCTCGGCCGTGTTCGGTGCGGCGGTGTCTTCACCGGTCTGCCAGAGATCGGGGCCGGTCTCGAAAAGCACCAGGTTCTGCGGCGGCGACTGGCACCCCGTGCCCGGGCCCTCGGCCCATTCGACGAAATCGATTGCGAAGCGATCTCTATAATCGGACGGCAGCGGGATGAGCCCTCGGATCGGATTCACGAGCTTTGTTCCGTCGAACTCGATCAACTTCTGCTTCGGATCGCCGGCATCGACGATCGTGTCGCAGTTGGCGGCGCCGTGGCAGTAGGCGCAACCGTCGAGGTCACCTGGCGAAGCCGCACCCGGCACACCGGGGGTGTTCAAGATGTCGTCGATCGCCTGCTGGGTGACGGTGTGTCCGTAGTAGGGCGCGAATACAGCAAAAGTCTTTTTCGGGTCGAAGACCTGGTCGACGCAGGGGGCAGGGTTCTTGTCGCGGTCGCAGTTGTATTTGACCGTGGTGATCGAAGCTGGGTGGTAGACCTCGTTGCCGTCGCCGTTCTTGTCCCACTTCATGACGAATTTCCAATCGAGGACCTCGCCGCTCAGGCACTCCTCCTGATTGTCGAGATAGTCGTCGAGATGGCAGTTCACGCACGACACGGCGTTCTCGGCGTGGCAGAGCGCGCAGTCGACCGCCGCGTGCATGCTCGCGTGGTACGCGTCATCCGGTGGATTCTGTGCACCATCGACGTCCTTGCCGTGACAGTCCGCGCACCGCGCCTCGACCGCACCGGGGCGGAGAGCGCTGTCGTACTCCGTGCCGTTGCCATGGACGTCGGTCGACCCGTGGCAGCCGGCGCATGAGTACGCGTCGGCGTGAACGTCCATGGCCTGCAAAGCCAACCCCGACTCGCTCCCGCGGCCGTGACAGCCGAGGCAGGTTTCCGACTGCAGGTGCTTCGGAGGGTCGCTGCCCGCCTCATGGCAATCGGCACAGCTGGCCGAACCGCTCGAAGCGTCGTCGTTGGTGTTGTGGCACTGCCGGCAAAAGTATCTGCCAGGGTCGACGTCGGTCAGTTCCTCCATTCCGCCGTTGACCCGTGCATACCAAAAGACCATGCCTTCGCGCGTGTTGTGGAGGCTCGTTTCGAAGTCGGCCCGAATGCCCGCAGCACCGCCTTCGCCGCCCGAACCGCCGGATCCACCCGCGGCGCCGCCTTCGCCGCCTTCGCCGCCTTCGCCGCCTTGACCGGCACCGCCTCCGACGCCGGCCGCACCCCCGCTGCCGCCCGCGCCTTCGGTGGAGCTACAGCCGACGACCGCCAAAGCCAGCGCGCAGACCACGCTCACTAAACAACGAGTCATGCGCCCCGCGTCCTCACGGCCGCAACATGCCACGTGCACCGCCAAGCTGGCAACACTGGTCGCGGGTCGAAACATGCGTCTGTCGTGCTGTGCCTTGGCGTGCGCCGCTAAGGTCGCGACCCACGCGCCGGTAACTTCCCGGGGAGCAGGTGCCCGACCTTCACATAGATGAGGGAGCCCTCTCGTGAGAATGGCTGATGCTGACTTGCGTGCGGGCTACGAATCCAAGTGCCCGCAGGGTAGTCGCCGAGCTCGTCGGAGAAGGTGCCTTCGAGCACGAAAATTTCCTCGCCGCCCATGTGCATGTGTGGATGGAATTCGGTCCCCGGTGCCCACCGCACTAGCGCGATGTTCTCGCCCCGAAAATCGTGCAGTGGTCGGACCGAAAGGCCCGGCCCGGCACCCGGCACGAACGGTGCGTGGCGAGTGTCGACGCGCACCGGGGTTTGATCTTCCGGGTCGAACTGGCGAAGCTTCACGAAGATCGTGCAGCCCTCCTCGGTGTAAGGCTTGTGGCTGGATCCCGGCGGGGTTCGAACGTACGTGCCGGCCGGGGAGTCGCCATGCTCGTCCATGAAGACACCGTCGAGGACGAGAAACTCCTCGCCGAGGTCATGACTGTGCGGCGAGAACCGGCTGCCGGCTTCGTACTTGACGATCGATGTAGCCCGAGCGACTTCGTCCCCGACGCGATCGAGCATCCGCCGCTCTACGCCCGGCAAAGGGGAGGGTGACCATGGCAGTTCGGGCGTGAACACGACCTCACGGCGCTGAAAGTCGGACCGAATTTCCATAATGAGGGTGCATCGAGCCCGCGTCGATGGCGTCAAGCGCGCGCTCAGGCGCGTACGACTATCTCGAGCCTTCCATCACGTCTTTGACGTTGAGGAGCGAGAGCTCGAACGTCCTCGCGTTTTGCCGGATGGCGATGTGCTCTGCCAGCCTGCCCAATACCGGAATCGGAATGCTGTACTCGACCTCGATGTTGAGCACCGTCCCCTCCGCATGGGGTTCGACCGAGTACTCCCAAAGAGCGCTAATCATTCCTACGACCTGATGTAGACCGCGTTCGTTGGGAGCGTACTCGATGACGATGTTCTGCCCACGAAGCAGGAGCCCTGCCATCTTGTAGGTATACTCATACTGCTGCCCGAGGCCCGTCCCGACCACGTTGCGCACTTCCGTCATATTCGGAAGCCACGTCGGCAACTCTGACGGATCGTCCACATACGCGAACACTTGGTCCGAGGGTGCGTGGATGAAGATGCTGTCTTTCCAGGTGGCCATGTAG